>JAHJBR010000108.1 GCA_018813445.1 Microcaldota archaeon
GACAATGTTTTCTGTGATACTTCAGAATCAGATTTTACAGCTTTTATTATGTCTTCAAACACCAGACCACCTTTAAATTTTTCGAATCCATTTACAGGATCATTGAGTTTTATTTCATCGTCCGCTCTAAATGCACAGTATGACGACCATTCTTGGCCTGTTTTGTTTTATGCGAGAATCTTTTTAAAGGATTGTATATGCTTTCAGCTGTTCATTGAATAAAAAGTAAAAAAAGCCCTCTCAGGGCGTTATTGCATTGGGATAGGCATTGGGCCTACTGCTGAGAATAGTGCAAACCCTAGGAAAAGCACTAAAATTGCTGCAATTATTCCCACTAGTATTAAAGGTAATAATATGACTGCAACTATTGATCTCAGCAAAGACATCTGATGCACGTTCTTAACTCCTAAAACTATGTTTGAAAGTGCAATCAATTGTGCAATTATTCCCACAACTGGGATCCAGCCCAAGAGGAATGTGGGTGTGCTTCCATATATGTAAATTTGCGCTGTTTTTACAAACGGTGCTTTTCCTCCAAGTATCTTAATCATAAGATGGCTTATTCCATATCCAACATAATACATTACAATAGATACTGCAAGAGTTATTGGAATTAGAATCAAACTTCCGAATGTTATTGCTGCCTTGTTTGGGTCAATACCCAATTCCATTAGTCCCGCAACTAAAGTTGCAAGCACGATTGAGATAAATCCCATTACTCCTAAATATAAAAGAGAATTCGTGTATGAATTATCTTTAGTAAATTCACCAAATTTATTTTCTGGAATAAATAAAATTGCACTCTTTGCCCTCTCCACTATCCATCCAAAATCCATAGGATCACCGTTTTCCTTTCAAAGAATAACTTTAAAAACCATTTCCTACCCAATAATAACATGCAAAGCACACAAAATAATTTGAATTCTAATTCCATAGTGCTCAGCATAACCCAGATTATTGGGGCCTAACCTCCCCGCTACAACTAACCCCTGATTTTGGAGATTCTTTTGTTCCTAGAGCAATGAATTCGTTGTGGACTTCGTGTCGTAGAATGATCTGCGACATCTCTCCGCGCTGTGCGCGGAGATCGTCCACTTCGCCGAAAAATCAGTAGGATTTTCCGGTCCAATTTTGTATTTTGTTTTAACTCCATTAGAACTGATGAAAAATTTACGAGGTGTAATAATGTCAAAAAATAATTGGAATGCTCCATCATTCGTACATGTTAGCCCTAAATTAAAATATCCTAAAATAAGGTCCGTGGATACTACTCTAAGAGACGGTAGGCAAATGCCAGGCGTATCACTTACTCCAGATGGCTGGCTTAAAATAGCAAGAAGATTAAGGGATTTCGGAGTAGATAGAATAGAAGCTGGAAGCCCGCCAACATCTAAAGAAGAGCGTGAAATGGTGAGGAGAATAAGAGATGCAGGTCTTGATGAAATAGCTGGTTTTTCAAGAACTGTTCCTGCTGATGTCCTTAAAGTTTGTAAATGCGGTGCTGATATTGTATTCTTAGTTATGCCTAGTTCTGATTTACATATAGTTGAAAAACTGAGGTCTACTCATGAAGCAGTAGTTGCTAAAACTTTAGAGTGCATAAAACTAGCACAAGAAAATGGTGCAAAAGTTGAGATTCTTGCCGAAGATGCAACCCGCGCGCAGCCAGAATTCTTAAAATTTGTAATGCAAAAAGCTTGGGAGGTAGGAGTGCAAGATTTTACTGTTTGTGACACAGTGGGTGTCGCAAACCCATCATACACGCGTTCGTTGATTTCTTATTTAAGAGATGGTTTTGATGGTGTGCTTGGTTGGCACGGCCATAATGATAAGGGATTGGCACTGGCAAATACGCTCACTGCGCTTGAAGCAGGTGCAAATTCCTTCCATGGAACGATAAATAGCATGGGCGAAAGAACCGGAAACTGCGACATTATACAGATCGCAGTAAACCTTTTGCTTGATTATGGAGTAAAAACTCTAGATCTAGACCAAGCATATGAAGTTTCTAAATTAGTTGCAGCTCTTACTGGAATATCTCCTCCTCGTTCCCATCCAATGATGGGCGAGAATGCATTCACCCATGTTGCAGGAATACATGGTGATGGTGTAATGAAGCATGCTGATATGTATCGTGCATTTGATCCTGCCCTGGTGGGAAGGCGTGAAACAATAATTCTTACTAGGCTTTCTGGAACAGGGAATCTAGAATATAAGCTTAATGAGCTGAATTTGCGCGTACCTAAGGGCAAAATGCAAGAGCTTTTGGAATTTGTAAAGGACATGGATGCACAAGGTGTCCCAGTCAGTGATGCTGATTTGGTGCATCTTGTTGCCCGGGTTAAAGAACAGCAAGATTATAAGAGAATAGTATTAACCAAATTCCATGTTTCAACAGCAATGGATATACCTGCCCATGCATATGTTGAAGTTGTTTACAACGGAGATACGGTTCCTAGCTTTGGTTCGCTTCCTGGAAAAGGTCCTGTAGATGCAGTATGCCAATCAATAGATATGGCAGTTGTAAAAGCCACTAATAAACCAACTCCTGAACTGCTTGACTATAACGTACGTTCAATAGGAAGCGGAACCGATGCAACAGTAAGCGTTAAGATGCTTGTTCGCGGCTATGGAAAGGTTATTACTTCCCATGGTATGGGCGATGATATAGTCCGTGCGAGCGCAGAAGCATATATGAAGGCAATAAACGCGCTTATGCTTTTGGGTGATGGGAATGTTTAATTTACTTTCACATTTTCCAAATGATTTATAATACCGAACATACACTAATAAACACGGTGGGAACATGGCAAAAGAGCGTATAATTCTAGCTAACGATGGAATCAAGCCAAGCGGACGTAAAGTTCTTGAAGCTGCCGGCTTCAGAGTAGATACTCAAAAAAGAGATATGGCCGCCTTGATTAGAGAAGCTCCGCTCTTTGATGTCATATTAATAAGATCCGCGACAAAAGCTACTTCAGATGTTCTAAAAGCAGGCGCTGAAGGAAAACTGAAAATTGTAGGTAGAGCCGGAGTAGGAACAGATAATGTGGATTCTAAAACAGCTGCAGAATGTGGAATTTTTGTTGCCAATGCCCCTAACGGAAATACCTACACAACTGCACAGCTTGCATTAACTTTAATGCTTAATCTTGCCACAAATGTGCCCCCTGCTTATTTTTCCCTTAAGAGCGGAGTTTGGGTAAAGAGCGCATTTGAAGGAACCGAGCTTCTAGGAAAAACCCTAGGAATTATCGGATATGGAAGAATCGGTCAAAAGCTTGATTCTATTGTAAAAAGTTTGGGAATGGAAGTAATATGGTTTGATGCCGTTGGTCCAGAAGGTAATTTTACACGTGATCAATCAAATAGATTTAGACCATTGCACGAATTGCTTGCAGAATCTGATTTTGTATCCATCCATACTGGTGGGAAGAATGTTATTATTGGCCCTGAAGAACTAGCATTAATGAAGACAGGAGCATTCATAATTAATCTTTCAAGAGGAGATAACTTAGAAACAGATGCAGTTCTTGATGCATTGAAAAAGGAAAAGCTTGCTGGCGCTGCTTTAGATGTGCATAAAGGAGAACCAAAAACTGATGGTGTCAAATTTACGAATCCGCTTATAGAACATCCAAATGTAATTGCTACGCCTCATTTAGGAGCATCCACAAAAGAAGCCCAGGATAAAACAGCAAAGGAGATGGCTGAAGTAGTGGTTAGCTTCCTTTTGCGAGGAGACATCATAAATCCAGTTAATATGGATATGAGCATGGTTTCCCAGGATTCAAATCCAACGCATAATTTATTCGTGCATCATTTGCACATTGGCGGTGTTTTTGGGAAGATAAGCGATATTATTGGAAATGCAGGTTTGAATATCCGTTCGCTTCCTTCAGTCCAATTTGCACAAAGATTCACTGGAGAAACTAGAACTGCTCTAACTACATTCAGGCTTGAAGGCGAGCATTCTGTAGAAACAGTAGCACCAATAATTGCTGAGATAACTAAGCTTGAAGCTGTTCTTAGAGTTACTGAATAATTATATATAGGCGGCACTATGGAATGCATTCGCACCCTCAGCTCGGGCGCGAATCCAACAATTAATTACATAAGTAAAAAGAAGAGAATGGACTCAGAGGGATTGACGGCTTTGCCGGCAAATATTTGCCGCATGCAAATGCTTTCGCACCCTCGGCCCCTCGCGTTCATGTTTCCAACTTGAGTTTTGGAAATTGCAAGGCGAGTGCTCTGCTGCTGAGCTATGAGCCCATCTACTGTTTTACATTTTAATTATACATCTCATTATTTTAAATATATATGGAGAAGTCCATTATACTGAAAAGGTGCTGTTATGAGTGTGAAATCCAATGCTGCTAAAAAAGCCTTAGAATTAATTGATGAGAACCAGGTAATCGGTTTAGGTTCAGGAACAACTGCTGCTGAATTCCACAAACTTTTGGGGGAAAAAGTAATGCAAGGTTTTAAAGTGGATGCATGCGTTCCAACTTCTTTTGAAGCAAGAATAAACGCCATTGATTCAGGTCTTTCCAAACTTCTTGCAGATCCA
>JAHJBR010000109.1 GCA_018813445.1 Microcaldota archaeon
ATTCATAATCTATTTGTGAAAATCTTGCTCCCTGCAATTTTTTTCCAATTTAAAAATATTTATGCAGGGATGGCAGAGTCCGGTCAAATGCGCAGGACTTAAGATCCTGTGGCTTAGTGCCTACGCAAGTTCAAAACTATTCTTTTTCATTTTTATTCCAATTAATGAGTTTTTTAAGAAACTTGATTAAGCCCCAGACGAGGATTGAACTCGCGACTTCCTGTTTACGAAACAGGCGCTCTACCACTGAGCTACTGAGGCAATAAATAATGCGCTGACCGTTTCCAGTTTACAGTTTTCGGTTTCGTAAAATATACGAAACAGGCGCCCTTCAAAAACAGAGTTTTTGGAGGGACAGTGGACAGCGGTCCACTGGATCTACCACTGAGCTACTGAGGCGTTTGCAGAGCAAACGACGAAGGCATTTGTCTAGTAGGACAAATCTATACTGAGGCAAATATATCTTACTAAACTAGCAAGACAGACACTAATCAATTACTAATCATATTATTCTGGCTAACTGGGTTTTAAAAATCTCCTAAACTACTCTATATTATGATAAATGACTTAAAGTTAGAAGATGCTCAAAGCGCAGCAAATTTAGTTTCCAAATTTCCAAACGCAGGTTTCCAAGCCTCAAAGCTTTCTCAAGCAATAGAAATCGCAAATAAAATGAAGAAGGAAAAATCCACAATCTATTTTACCTTTACTGCAAACATGGTTGCTTCAGGCTTAAGAGGCCTTTTCGCAGAACTGTGCAAAAGAAAATATGTTGATGTAATAATCACCACTGCAGGTGCGTTAGAGCATGACTTCATACGTTCTTTTGCACCCTACGAATTAGGAGATTTCCAAATGGATGATACACAGCTCCATAAAAAAGGAATAAATCGAATAGGAAACATTCTTGTTCCCAATGAAAGATATGAGCTTTTTGAAAAAAAGATTTTGCCTATTTTTGAAAAGCTATGGAACGAAAAGAAAACGATTAGTCCTAGCGAACTTGCTTTTGAAATGGGCGCAAATGTAAAAGATGAAAACTCATTTTTGTATTGGTGCTCAAGAAATCAGATTCCTGTTTTCTGCCCTGGAATCACAGATGGTGCAATTGGATTGCAAACCTATTTCTTCAAACAGAAAAGAAAGGATTTCGGAATTGATGTTACAAAAGATATGAATCAGTTGGCATCCATTACTCTAAATGCTGAAAAAACTGGGGGGATAATCCTCGGTGGCGGAATATCCAAACATCATGCAATTGGAGTAAACATCATGCGCGGTGGCTTCAACTACGCAGTATACATCACCACTGCACAACCCTGGGATGGAAGCCTAAGCGGTGCAAGAAGCACAGAGGCAGTAAGCTGGGGTAAAATAAGCGAAAAGGCCAATCACATAACTGTGGATGGGGAGGCAACAATTCTTTTCCCTTTATTCATTGCAGGCCTGATTCTCAAGTGATTTTTTCATGGATCTTATTCTGATTTTATTTGTGGCTGTGCTTGCAGGTGCAATAGTAAAAATAGTGGATTACTTAGAAGACGATCTGAAAAGCAAATCAAACATCAGGTTTGTATTATCATTTATTTACGGCGTTCTAATAGGCTGTTTAATCTCATTTTCCGGATTTCCTGCAATTTGGGCAGGTGCATTGGTTGCCCAGCTCCTTGTGGGCAAAATAGACAAATATAGCCATGCACTGGGCTATGCAACCGCATTAATTTTTGCTGCAATATTTGGAGCTACTGGTTTAGTGTATGTAGATTTCATAATATTCCTGGTTGCAGCATCTTTAGACGAAAAACCTCTAATAAAGAACCCTATTTTGGATTTTCGTCCATTCCTCAAGCTTGCAGCCTTGGTATACTTGCTTTTGGGAAGATGGGATTATTTTATAGGAATAATAGTATTCGATGCATCCTATATAATTTCAGAAAGGCTTCTTCCTAAACTTTTATGAAAATTTCCCCAAAAAATTCATCCTGCCTTAAATCCACTACCTTTTTCTGGGAAAGATGCAGAAGAGGAAGCAATGTGTGTACTATCCCATCCACATCATTCTTGGGAACTATTGCTGAAAATGTAGTCCAACCCTCGCTATCCACCTTGCCCTTTACCTTACTCATAACTTCTTCCATTTCCATTTCAATATCAAAATCAGGGGCAGGAAGAGTAATTACTTCCTCTACTCTCCTGGGTTTAGGGCCTTCCCTTGCCTCATAGCTAAGTGCCTTTTCCATTTCACTCATAAGATCTTCAAGAGTGATCGGTCTCTTGGGAGCTATTCTTGAAACAAGCTCTATTGAAGGAAGCGCTTCCTGCTCATAACTTTCCTCGTGCACTTCTTCAACAACCTCGGGAACAACAATTGGTACGAGAATCAAGCTCTTATACTTCAGCAGTATCGCCGAAGCGAGTATTATGTTCGCAGGCACGTGCAATTCTAGTTCTTTCATTTTTTTTACTCTATCAAAAAATCCATTTGCAAGAATATTTATGTCGATATTCCATGGATCAAGCTTCTCGCTGGATATCATTTCCATGAGCATTTCCTTCCATGTTGGGTTCAACAGCATTTTTTCAATATCGGCCGCGTGCATAATCGATTTTAAAATATTCGGTTATTTAATCTAATCGTTCTAAATGATTTTGGTGATTTGATGGATATTTCTCGAGCAACTGTTTTTTCAGGCGAAGAGCACCTTTCCAAGGTATTGGATACAATAATGCGTACAGGTACTGCGGTTTTTGTTACCAAGGAAGGAAAGCTATTCGGACTTATAGACGATAGGAATGTGCGTTCAAACTTTTCCGATCCTTCCAATGTAAGGTGCGATACAGCAAGCGTAAAATGCCCATCGCTAAAAGAAGATGCACACGTTCTCGACATATTGGATGCATTTCTTTCAGGACATTTCAAATCCCTTCCGGTTTTAGACTCATCCGAAAAAATAATCGGAAGCGTTTCCCGTACGGATCTTCTAGGTGAGCTTCATAATTTGAACCTGATTCCAGGAGGCTTGGCTGAGCAATACATGAGCTCTCCAGTATACACTATAGATGAAAACAACACAATCTCAGAAGCCAAGGCCCTAATGAATAAGAAAGGAGTGCATCATCTTGCAGTTATGCACAATAGCTCTATTTCAGGGATACTATCCACATTCGATTTCATGGGATTGGCATTGTCTCCAAAAGGAAGGCAATCCTATCAACTCATTTCTGTGGTAAAAGATTTTGGCTCCAGGAAAGTTGGGGAAATCGCCAGGTCTCCCATAAGTGTGGGGAATGATTTAACGCTTGTGCAAGCAGTTATGAAGATGAAGGAAAAAGGAGTTTCATCAATTCTAGTGGTGGATGACAAAAAACCAATAGGAATGCTTTCTGCAACCGACATCTTCAAAAAAATTCGGGCAATGCTTGAACCAAAGCTTGATTTAATTGTAAGCGGCCTTGATGATGATACTCTAATTTACCATGAGGAAATAAAATCTTCTGTGCTTTCCGCACTCTCCAAATTCCAAGGAACATTCGTTTTTGATTCTCCATCTGTGCAGGTGAAGCGTGGAAAAAGTGTTTACATAATCCACGTGCACTTGAAAATAGATAATAAACCTGTTGCGATATCCAGCGAAGGATACAAGATAGGAGACACAATGATGGCAATCAACCATCAAATTAAAGCCGTATTGGATAAGGTAAAAGGAGAAAAATTAGGAATGAAGAAAGTAGATAGGGTGGATGAATGAAGAAAGCGCAGGCGAATATGGAACTCATGATAATCGTGGGCTTTATTATTCTCCTTTTTATTCCGCTAATTGTTCTTGTATACTACAAATCAGAAGAGATAAATTCAGATATTGAGGCAATGCACGCCCGTACCCTGTCTTCAAAGCTTGCCTATGCAACAAATTCAATAGGTGCAATGGGAGATGGTACGGCGCTCAAGATGGAATTCTATCTTCCAAGAAATGTGCAAACTTTAGAATTCAAAAGCCTTGGTTCAGGAGGAGAAGTACTAATAAATATGAGCGACGGAACTCAGATTTCACAAGTAACCAGATTCCCCATCTCAAGCCCAAGAGTTTACATGGGAGGAATGAACCAGCGCATTGAACTTTATTCTGAAAATTCACAGGTTAAAGTGCGTATTGCGAACTGAAAACTCATATTTTTAAAGTCAGCACTATCTATAAAAGCATGAAAAAGGAGATGTTTTTTGCACTTATGCTGATTTGCTGCACATTCGCAGAGTTCCAGCTTCAGAGCGCAGATATATCTATAAAAATGAACGAAGATGGAAGCGCAGCAGTAAGTGAAAAATTCAACCTCATTATCTATGGGGATTATTATTATCAATTTTACCAAAGCGGTTTCAACAACAATACGCTTTCAGTTTGGCAGACAATAACCGGGATAAATGAAATAAAAGCCCATATAAATTCGCAAAAATGTGACATACATAATTTCGTAATTCGCCCACAGCCCTCAGAGCGTTCATTATCTGTCTCAGATGTGTGGTATGCCCAGATCATCCTAGACTATGAAGCAGCGCCGTACTATGCAGAAGATGGTTCCATCCTAAACTCCAGCGGCCTGTTCATTATGGAAAGCAACAAGCCCAGAACAATGTTCTACACGCTCAATGACGCAGCCCTAAATTTTTTCCGCACTCCGAC
>JAHJBR010000006.1 GCA_018813445.1 Microcaldota archaeon
TCAAACAACATATTTGATTCTATAGATGGAAGTGGAAACTCACGTGAAGTAGTAAATCTTGGAAACTCAGGTACCTTGGATTCGCTTGTTTTCAATAACAATTTATTCTCAAACAACAACGCGACTATCTCCGGCAGCTCATTCCTTTATGTGCGAGGGGAAAACGGTACTTTGGCCAACAACGAGTTCATAAACAACACTCTTACTGCACCCAATACCCTAGATGGCTTTTTCAGGATTTCAGAAAATCCAACTGAACTTAATATTACAAATACTTCATTCATAGGCAACAGCATATTTGCACAAGATGGCATACGGGCAGGTGG
The DNA here is from genome assembly GCA_018813445.1 of Microcaldota archaeon. Lineage (GTDB taxonomy): Archaea > Micrarchaeota > Micrarchaeia > Anstonellales > Bilamarchaeaceae > JAHJBR01. The sequence continues at coordinate 327 of JAHJBR010000006.1, forward strand.
ATTCATAGGAATTAGCAGTTCTACTGCCCAAAATTCTTCATTCACTAATCTTGTTTTCATTAACAATACTGTAAATTCATCCAATAGTATTCAGTCTGGTGGAATAATCGGAATATATAATATGTGGTCTCAATCAGTAGGATTTTTGAATTTTGAAAACATCACTATTATAGGAAATTCTATTTATGCCGATAATTTAGATGGAGGTGGACTTATTGGTTTGAATAGAGTCAGAGACTTTGCTGATGAGAATCCTTTAGATATCCTTTTCAGAAATATCTATTCAGCAAATAATACCGTATATATAACTGTTTCTCTAGAAGGTGGAACTGGAATTGGATGTACTGAGGAAGTTTTGAACGTTCGTTTACAAGATGTCTTCCTTGGGCTTCAGGCGAATACTGGGCCTGCTATAAGATTTTATGCTTCTGGAGGAAATTATGGTTGTATAAACACTACTTTCTCAAATGTAACTATAGACTATGAAGGCGGATATGCAATTGGAATCACCAACCAAAACCGTGAATCATACAACAACAGCTTCTTCAATATCTCAATAATCAATGCACCGAACGGTTCGCTCTATATCTATGGGGCAAACAACTCTGTTTTCAGACAAACCTTTGCTGATTCAAGTTTTCCTACTCTTGTGCATTTGGAAACGAGTAATGGAATTGTAGAATATCCAGATGGAGTAAATTATACTGATCCAGTCTATCTGTATGATGTTTTCAGAATAGATTACAATCTTGTAAATCTAACTTCCTCGCTTGCTCCAGGAATGAATTCAAGCAGTAAAATCCAGCTTCGCCACAATGAAAGAATATATGAAATTCCAGAATACTCATTATCTAACGGGGAATTCCTTTACTGTTTCGGGGATTCTGATCCAATGTGCACCCTTGCCCATTATGAGGGTAGTTACTTTACCTTCAACGCAACCCATTTCACCAGCTACCGTGCATCGAACATCCCATTAAACATCTCATTCGTAGGAATAATCAACAATGCAACCAATGTTCCTCAAGGAGAATTCACTCTTTTCACCCTTAATATATCTTGCGGCAATTTCAACTGCAGCGAAATGGAAGTAAGCCTTGATCCGATAATTCCAGGATGCGATGCTGAAAACAACGATTGCACCGATGTTTGCGCAGGCATATTCAACCCCATTAGTTCTGGCTGGAACAACACCTTTTCAGGTGCGTGCGTTGATTCCCTGATGCAGCGCGCTACTCTTAATGACACATTCTGCAATATGTTCTCGGCTCCGGGCAACAATAGCGGCGATTGCGCATTATACTCGGAAGGCAGTTTCATTTCAAATTATTATGTGTGCCCAAGCTTCCAAAGATTCGGATATCCTGTTTTGGATGACCAGTGCAGCTGCGTTGGCAATTGTTCCAACTTCTCCCTTTCCATATACCAGGCATTTAATTTCAGCAACCAATTCTTTTCAGGAACGCCTTATTGGAAAGGCGGTTTGATAAGCAATGTTTCAGGAACAGTGCCATTCTGGACAAACAGCTCAAACCCAATAAGAATAAACCTAAGCGCTAATTCCTCCACTCTAGTCTATTTCTGGGTGAATGCAACTGGAAATGTATGGGAATACTACAACTTCTTCGCATATGCGAATCTCACAAGCAATCCTAACCTGACTTCTGTATCCGAAGTGATAAACGTAACAATTTCCAGTGCTTCACGCGAATTCAACATAACTCTTTTCAGTCCGGCTTCTGCCTCAGAAGTTGTGCAAAACACTACCTTCCCATTCACAGTGAATGTAAGCTGCGGTGCTGTTGATTGCGGCCTGATAAACGTTACTTTAGATCCAATCGTTCCTGGCTGCGATATTGATAATGATGATTGCTCTGATGCATGTGCGCAGATATTCAATCCTGCTTCAAGCGGTTGGATGTATGCAAATATGCCTCCGGAATTATGTATATATAATGCAGGGGCAACAATGTATCTAACTACCGGTGACTTTACTTGCGATGGTGTATATGGTTTAACCACTAATCCAGGAAATTCAGATTGCGCAGGTTATACTGAAGATGGATTTGACAATGTGTATGTTTGCCCAAGCTATGAGCGATTGCTAAGTCCAATAACTTCAGGGGATTGTTCATGTGCAGATGGAGATAATCCTGCAGTTGCAGGAGATTGCTCAGCATTTTCTCTTTCAATAGCTCAGGCTTTCAATCTTTCCAATGATTATTTCGCAGGCTCAGGAGAATTTACAAAAGGAATTGTAAGCACCACTCCAGGAGCATTTCCATTTTGGACCAGCACCTCAAATCCAAGTTCACTCAATCTAACCGCAGGATCATCTCAATTGCTTACGTTCTTTGTTACTGCAACAGGTCCAATAAATAGCACCTATGAGTTCTTTGCCTTTGCAAACCTTTCCACTGATCCAACCCAAAGCGCTTCCACAAACACAGTGAATATTTCAATAATTCCTCCAAGGGCAGTGGATGTATTTCTATATGATCCAATATTGCCTATGGATGTGCAGCACAACAGGAGCTTTGATTTCACAGTGAATGTAACTTGTGGTGAATCAGATTGCGGAGATATCAATGTGACTTTGGATTCTAATGGAACAATCAGCACAATTCCAGGAACAACTCCTTTCTGGACCACTACTCCCAATCCAAGCACAGTAAACCTGAACGCAAGCTCTTCCCAACTGGTAACATTCTCTGTAATTCCAACTGGGAGCATAAACAGCACGCATGAATTCTTTGCATACGTTAATCTAACATCAAACCTTTCCGTGAGCTCATCCACTCCAACAGTAGATATAACCATTATTCCTCAAGATAGGATAAGCTTATTCCTTATTTCACCTACTTCCAACCTAGATGTTTCACAAGGTGATGTATTCTCATTCATTATGAATGTGAGCTGCGGGGCACAGGATTGCGGAAATGTTTCAGTAACTTTAGATCCAATAATCCCGGGATGCGATATAGCTAGTGATGACTGCTCAAATGCATGCTCAGATATATTCCAGCCATCCACTACTAATTGGAGCTACCAATCATTTCCACCAGATGTTTGTTTTTCCCAAGGCCTATCTGAAATGTACCTTTCTGTAGAGGATATTATGTGCGATTCAGTAATAAATTTAAGCTCAAACCCATTTAATTCAGACTGCGCGGCTTATGCCGAAGGAAGTAACGATAATTTGTATGTATGCCCAAGCTACGATAGATTGGATAGATCCATAGACCCAACCGATTGCGTATGTGCGGATGGAGACAATCTCGCATTGCCCGGTGATTGCTCAAACTTCACTCTTTCAATTTCCGAAGTTTTCAATTTCAACAGCACCTATTTTAGAGGGAGTTTTAAGGGAATAATCTCCACTATACCAGGAACAATTCCCTTCTGGACCAATTCTACAAGCAATCCTCTAAACATTTCCCTTTCTGCAGGAGAATCCCAGTTTGTTATTTTTTGGGTAAATACAACTGCAAGCGTTGGATTTTATGAATTCTTTGCATTTGCAAACCTAACAAATAATCCAAACATAA
>JAHJBR010000007.1 GCA_018813445.1 Microcaldota archaeon
AATATGTTAAAACTGGAAAAATTGCCTATTATTTACGGGACCTTCCATTATCCAGCATACATCCAAATGCGCAATCCACTGCAGCAGCTGCAAGGTGCGCAGCAGAGCAAGGAAAATACTGGGAAATGCATGACACATTATTCAGTAAACAGGATGAATGGAGTTCCCTCTCAGGAGATGCACTTACCCAAAAGTTAATGCAATATGCTGCAGATGAAGGAATGAATACCCAAGAATTTCTTTCCTGTTATGAAAATTCAGATTTCTCAGCACAAATTTCAGAAGATATTGCAGATGCCCAAAGATACGGGATTAAAGGAACGCCCTCCTCCATAATCGTGCTTCCAAAAACCGCAAATGAGACCAAATTGATACGTATCCTTTCTGCAAATCCAGAATACACATCCAAAGGCATTCTTGCTCTTGCAAAAGACACAGAAGGAAATTACGTATTCTTTGTAAAAGGTGCATTTCCATATTCAATATTCACGTCTATCCTGGAATCATGAAACAAAAGAGAAACTTATATAAAGAACCTCTAATAAATTATATGACTATTTACTTAAAAGAAATAAATAAAAAAGGTGAAATGAATGGATAATCCACCCAAAGAAGCTTCCATGTTGAATCAAAGAACTGTGATATACGTTCTTGCCGCTCTTTTGCTGATATCTACTGCTTATATTTTTGCAGTTAATATTGCACCAAAAGAAGATTGCACTGCTCCAGTAGTTTTGAATAATACTACTATAAATTCAGATGCAAAGGTTACTCAACTTCAAGGAATGATTGAAAAATACTTTTCTCTTTACGGCCAAGACATTACATTTACAAGTTACAAAATAACTGAAATGGGTTCCTATAAAGTGATAAACTTCAGCAGTGGTTTAGGCCAGGATTTCCCAGTCTATGTTTCCAATGATTTGAATTACATGTATGGGAACATTATGACTCTTGATGAATTCCAGCAGAACCTAGTTGACATTGAAGCTCAGCTCTCAAATCCAACTCAACCAACCGAAGTTCCAAAATCAGACAAACCAGTTGTTGAGCTATTTGTAATGAGCTATTGCCCATATGGAGTACAAGCAGAAGAAGCAATTATTCCAGTTCAGGAATTACTTAATGACAGCGTTGACTTCAACATAAGATTCGTTTCCTATGCAATGCATCCATCTGCAGGGGAAGTAGAAGAGAATCTAAGACAACATTGCATACAGGAAGAACAACCAGATAAATTTTGGGACTACCTTTCCTGCTTTGTTTCCAGCACAGACAGTGCATCTTGCCTTGCATCTTCAGGAATAGATACAGCAATGCTTGATACCTGTTACAATGCAACTGACGAGACATACAACATAACTGCGCTTTTAAATGACCAATCAACATGGTTGAGTGGATACTACCCAATGTTCCCTATTCATGCTGATCTGAATGAACAGTATGGAGTGCAGGGTTCACCTACATTTGTGATAAATGGGGTGCAGGCAAGCGTTAGTAGAACTCCAGAAGGAGTAAAATCCGCAATCTGTGCAGCATTCAATAATGCACCAGAGGAATGCGCAACTGTTTTGGACTCAACTGGCGCTGCTGCTTCTGGAAGCTGCAGCTGATTCTTTTCTTTTTCTTTCTAATTTTTCCAAACCGCTTATTTTTTATTAGGTTTTAATCTATTTTATTGTATATTTATCAATTCGATAAAAACATTCATGCAGGAATTAGATTTGTTCTGTTGAACAAATGCTCCCTGCATTCGCTAGCATATTCGGCTAGTAAAATTCAAATCAATAAACTAATAACGCTCACGCAGGGATGGCGGTTGAATTTGCCTATTCGGCAAAAGCCCACCATCTAATTAGGTTTACATGCAGGGATGGCGGAGTCCGGTCAAACGCGCCAGATTTAGGGTCTGGTGGCCTAGCGCCTACGCAAGTTCAAACACATATCCCTTTTCTTTTAAAAAAGAAAAGGTCTGAGTGGTTCACCCCAAAAGAAAACTGAGGTTTGATATGGTGGAAATCTTGCTCCCTGCATTTTTCTTTTTCTTAACATGGCTTACTAGCTTTTTTATCCACTAATCTAATCAATTTTACAATCTTTTTCTCATCAATCTCCTTCAGTGAATTAATCTTTATGTGCCTCATGGTTTTTCCTGCTCCTTCAAACAAACTAATATCTTTTTTACTTAATCCATTTATTGCAAATCCAACATGCACCTTATTCTTCAAAGCAGCTAGGTAAAATTTTCCTTTATTAAAAACAATTACTCCCCAGCCTGTTTTCTCTTCGCATTTTGGAATAGTTTTAAAAAAGATTTTTCTAACTTTCTGCAAAATCTCTTTCTGCGGAGATTTCTGTTTTTCTATGTATTTCTCAACATCATTATCCAAACCTTCACCCAACCTCTGCAATAATCACAACGTAGTTCTTTCCGTATTTTTTAGCACATCCTGGGCAAGTCGTATACCACATATACCATTTCTTTATGTCCATATTTTTCCCATTTGCGTATTTCTTGAAATCCTCGGTCCATTTCCCAGTATCTTGATATGGGCCCTCATAAACCTTAGTCAAAAATTTCCCGCTTATTTTCACATTCTCAGCATCCGGAATTTCCTTATCCACTGCAAGAAAAAGATCCATATTCCACATGGAGGTATGGTCTGAAAGGCAGAGCCAATCTAATACATTTGCCTTTGCATTCTCCACCTTCTTATTCATCTTCGTTATCACTCCTCCAAAATTCAGAGGCATATAAAATAAAGTAAGCACTCTTCCCTTGATGAATTTCTTGTTTTTCCATTTCAAAATTTTTCCATCCCATGGTTTGGGATTGAATTTTGGACAACATTCTTCTTTCATTTAATCACCCTAAACTTTCAATAATTATTTGCCAATAATTCAATCCTAAATTGATATTTATAAACATAGTTCTTCCTATGGTCTTATAAGCTTTCAAAAACAGAAAAATGCGATGTCAGAAAAATCATCAAAATAACTAATAGCAGATCTTCAAACAGATTCAAATTCAGGCATAACTCCAGCAGAAGCAATTCAACGATTAGCTAAGTACGGTAGGAATGAATTAGGAGAAAAAAAGAAACATTCCACCATCATCTCACTACTATCTTTTCTAAAAGAACCGATGATCTGGCTGCTTGCAATCGCAGCCGCAATCTATTTCATGATCGGAGATCCTTTTGACGCATGGATAATGCTCATTGCAATAATTCCAATAGCTGCAATAGATGTTGTAATAGAATACCGAACAGAAAACGCGTTGGAAAAGCTGCGTAAAATAACCACTCCGCGCACTACGGTAATAAGGAATGGAAGCGAGCTTTTAATTTATTCTACGGAGTTAGTTCCAGGTGATCTTTTTCTAATAAATGAGGGAGACGTGATTCCCGCTGATTCTATTCTTGCGGAAGCAGCGGAACTTAAATTGGATGAATCCGCATTAAGCGGCGAATCTGCACTTGTGGAAAAATCAGTCCAGGAAAAATATTCCGAAGATGTATTCAACAACCCTTCAGTAGTTTTTGCAGGCACCGTCGTTCTTGGGGGAAGAGGAAAAGCAATCGCTTTCAAAACCGGCTTTTCCACCAACTATGGAAAGATAGGGGCAATGCTTTCCTCAATAAAAACTGCAAAAACCCCATTGCAGAACAACATAGATTCAATAGTTAAAAACATCGGAATAATCTCC
>JAHJBR010000110.1 GCA_018813445.1 Microcaldota archaeon
AATGGGCGCGGATATTGCTAAAATTGCATGCAAAATAAACTCCCAACAAGACAATGCTCGAATTATGGATGTTATTACTCAGGATAGTAAAGTTATTGCAATTGGAATGGGTGCTAAAGGATTAATTACAAGAGTAACTGCTCCGCTTATGGGAAGTCCATTCACCTATGCGTGCTTGGAAAAGGGCAAGGAAACTGCAGATGGCCAAATAGATTACAAAACACTGGAATCAGCAATCAAAGAAATTTCCAGAAATAGGGGAAAGCTATGAGCACAGAGATTTATGCAGTTGCCGGAAATCCAGTGATTCACAGCAAAAGTCCAGATATGTTCAACTCAGCATTTTCAAAAATTGGATTAGATGCACATTACATTAGGTTTGCTGCGTTTGAATCAGCTGAGATTTTCCGAGTTGCAGATGAAATTGGTATAAACGGAATTAACATTACTTCCCCTTTCAAAGAGGAAATATCAAAGTTGATTAGGGTCAGTGCAGAAGCAAAGAAAATAGGAGCGGTAAATACATTGGTTAGAACTTCAGAAGGATTTTTTGGAGATAATACTGATTGGATAGGTGTGCAGGACGCATTGCTTAAGAATAATATTGAACTTAAAGGCAAAAAAGCAGTTGTTTTAGGAGCAGGAGGGGCTGCAAAAGCAGCTATTTATGCGTTAGTTGCAAATCAGGCTAAAGTATTTGTAGTGAATCGCACTTTTGAAAAGGCTAATGTAATAGCAGAAGTTTTTGGATGTACAGCCATGCCCACTGATTCCTTATCGGAACTATTGCGCGATACTGATATTTTAATTTCTTGCATTCCTACTCAAGAAACTATGGTAGATCCAAATGCCCTTGAAAAAGGAATGGTTGTTTTGGATGCAAACTATTATGAGAATAGCACTTTAATTTCTGCTGCCAAAGAAAAAGGCTGCAAAATAATAGATCCTTTAGAATGGCTAATCTATCAAGCACTGCCTGCATTCAAGCTTTTTACTGGAAAAAATGCACCAGAACAGACAATGCGTCAAGCTGCATATTCTTCAAGATCCAGCAAACCTAATATTTCATTAATTGGTTTCATGGGATCGGGTAAGACGGTTACATGCACAGAAATATCCGTGCGTGCAGGCATGGAACTCGTGGACTTAGATCATGAGATTGAAATTTCAACCGGCATGAAGATAAATGAATTATTTAGGGAAAAAGGAGAAAAAGCATTCAGGAAGCTAGAAAAACGCCAAGTTGCCAAAATTATCACTGTAAAAAATTCAGTGATTTCATGCGGAGGCGGTACAATAATCGATCCTGAAAATGCAAGCATAATCAATAAGATAAGTGATGTTTTTTGGTTATGGACAGACACTTCTTCCACTTTAGGAAGACTAAAACATTCAAATGATAGGCCTTTGTTAAATCTACCTAATGATGAAGAGAGAAAGAAAAAACTAATTTCTATTTTAGAATCACGGCTTCCAATCTATGCGCGTACTTGTGATGTATTAATTAGTAGTGTTGGAAAAGCCCCTGTAAAAATTGCAGAAAGAATCATTGCCGAATACGCAGGCAAGTCTGAACCTGCGCTTGCAAGCCCAATGCTCATAAACTATTCTGAAATTTCAGAAGATGTAACTGCCCCTTCATCGAAAAGCATGATGGTCCGCGCAGTTGCAGCCGCACTGTTATGCAAAGGAAAAACCACCATATTTAATCCGTCTTTTTGCGATGATGCAATAGCTGCATTAGGTATAATAAAAGAACTTGGGGCAAGAGTATTGGAAAAAGAGGATTGCTTAGAAATAGATGGAATTGGAAATCCATACACAAGAGATTATGATGAAACTGTTTTGGAATGTTTAGAATCCGGGCTTTCAATAAGGATGTTCGCACCAATAGTAGCACTTCAGGCTTCCAAAACCACTTTGAATGCTTCTGGCTCTCTAAAGAAAAGGCCAATTGTTCAAATTGAGAAACTGAATGAGTTAGGAGTAGAATGTAAAACTTCGGGCGGACATGCTCCAGTAATTATAAATGGCCCTATTCACGCTGGAAACATAGGTTTGGATGGTTCTGAAAGCTCTCAGTTTCTTACTGGTCTTCTTATGGCCCTTCCGCTTTGCAAGCAGGATTCTGTGCTTGATGTTTTAAATTTAAAAAGCAAACCATATGTTGAAATGACGATATCACTCCTAGCTAAATTTGGAATTTCAGTTAGTACTGAACAAATGAAAAAGTTCAGAATAAAAGGAAAACAATCCTATAAAGCATGTGAATATTATGTGGAAGGCGACTGGTCTGGTGCAGCATTCCTTTTGGTTGCAGGTGCAATTGCAGGAAAAACAAAGGTGAAGAATCTGGATCCAAATTCACCGCAGGCAGATCGTGCGATTTTAAATGCATTGGAAAAAGCAGGAGCGAAAATAAAGCTAGGTAAAGATTTTGTTTTTGTTGAGAAAGATGAGCTTAATGCCTTTGATTTCGATGCAAGCGAATGTCCTGATCTATTTCCACCCATTGTTGCTCTCGCAAGCGCATGTAAAGGAACAACTCGTATAACTGGAGCTGAAAGACTAAAACATAA
>JAHJBR010000111.1 GCA_018813445.1 Microcaldota archaeon
ATCTTCTCTATAGGAAATAAGGATATATGCCCAGTTTCTGGAAAGCACTGCGTTACTGCGTTCGCTCCAGCGAGTATAGCTAATGCGCGGTTCTAAAGTATCCACAGTTAAATTCCTATTTGGAGTAGTATTTATGCTTCTAAACCGATCCTCCATAGAAATATTGTACACATAATAATCATCTCTCAAAGAAGTGTTAAGCCAGCAGTTTGTCAAATTGCATCGCATGGTTCTTTTTCTTCCATTATATGTTATGTAAGCTCGCCTCTTATTCACTTCTGAAAAGCTTACTTCGAAATATACTCTGCGTTGCATGGATGCAGAATTATCTGGAATGCTGTTTATAGTGTATTCTATTTCAGGAGCATGGGAATCTATATTTATTCTTCTTCGAGGCGCGGTGCGGGAATTACCAAATGCATCCTGCATAGTTACACGGTATTCGTATCTTCCATCTTCAATTCCAGTGAGGTTATACCAGCAATGCGTCTGGTTGCAATCCATAGTATAATTAGTACTATTAAAAATAAGCACCGACGATAATGGGTTATCTTCTCTATAGGAGATAAGGATATATGCCCAGCTCCTATTCAATTTTGCATTATTTCTTTCGCCTGGAGAAACATATCTTATTATTGGTGACCTTCTCTCATAAACACGGGATATGCCTGGTAATGCATTTACAAGTCCGCATCCATAAATATTATTACAATTTTCAAACAAGTTTCCAGTAGAGACTATGGATGCCTTTAACTCAGAAGGACTAAGCGATGAGTATTTTTGAAGAAGCAGTGCTGCTACTCCTGCAATGTGTGGAGTTGCCATAGAGGTCCCTGATTTTGAGCCCATGGAATCGATTGCAACTGTGGAGACTATATCTACTCCTGGAGCCACTACATCTGGCTTCATATATCCTTGACTGGTTGGACCTCTGCTACTAAATGAAGCAATCACACCGCTCTTATCCACTGCACCCACTGTAAGCGCATCGTTAACGCAACCAGGGGTTTCTATTGTTCCTGTACTAGGACCTCTGTTTCCAGCTGCGATTACAAACAGGGCTTGGTTTCTTTTGCGATAGACATGTTGAGCCACTGCATCATTACAATTATATACATCCCGTGCACCCAAACTCATACTTATAATATCGACTCTCTTATCTAAGCACCAATCAATTGCAGACAAAATTATGTAGTCGCTGGTTTCACCAGAGAATCCAAATACTTTTGCAACATAAAGCTCCGCACCAGGAGCAACACCCTTAGGTTCAGTCTGTTTGGAAATTGTTCCAGCTACGTGAGTACCATGGCTGGAATAATAGTCATCATGCGCATGAATATTGTAAAATGCCTTGTTATCTCCTTGAGTTACTGGGTTAGGTGAGGACATGCAACCATCTCCACCATAGTAAGAAGACATAGAAGTTATTTCAGTTCCCCAGAGTATAGTTGGATATTCCATAGCTGAATTACTTTTGTAATAAACGCGAACGCTGTATGCACCAGTGATATTATTTGTTGATAAATTAATCAACGTGTAGTAGCCATCTAAATTTGAAACAACACTGCTTAGATTAGTGGTGGCTGCAAGAGTTCCATTAGGATAAAAAATATCCAGATCAAACCTAGTTGAATTAAAGATCCACCATGTTCCAATCTGAATCGAGCTAAACTGAGAAGAAATATTGAGCTTATGGCTGAATGTGCTGCCCGTGGATTTGGTGGGGGAATCCATACACCAATCATTAGTTATGAAATCTTTTGCAATAAAATTAGAAGGAAAATGTGAAGAAAAATAATCTATTCCAGTATCAATTACGCATACCTTTGAGCCGTTTCCATAGTATCCTTGATCCCATACATCTGGAACACCTAGCATTGGAACACTATCTTCTAAAAGAAGCTGATAGCTTATACTTGGCTCCACTGATTCTGCATACTCCCCAAGTGCAAGCTTGGCAAAAGCACAGTCCATTTCACCTGTAACTTTTTTTGGCATTGTGGAAACGGATTGAATCTCTATAGCGACCGTATGATTATCATCACTAGCATAGATTGTGATTAATTTTTTATCTTCCAGCACACCAACTATTTCTTCTTGAGATAGATTTTCCTTAAAAATAACAAGACAATAATTTTTTTGCGTTGTTTCTTGCACTGATGCAGATTTTAGAGAAACTGAATAAAGAGTTGTGGAAATAAGAATAAGGAATATGGTTAATGTAATTAAGGGAACTTGTCGCATAAATAGAATAAACATAGAGAGTATAAAAACTTTACTCAATCAGCACGAATATATGAAAACGTATTTTTCTGCTTTTTGATCTAATTTGCAGAATCCAAATCTTTCGAATTGTATTGTTTCCCCTTCTTTAAGTTCAGTAATTGATTTTTCAGCATATCCTTGTATGATTTCAAGGCTTTTTTCATTGTATTCTCCATTTTCATTAAGTAGATCGTTTGGAACAATTATCTCTGTTTTCACATAATCGTCTGCAACCCACTGGAGCTTCTTTTCCACCATTCCGTCTCCTGCAAATTCAGCCTCGGCATTTTTCTTGGAAATCATTTTTACATTATATAGATCCTTTAATCTGAATATTTCTCCATCTCCTATCTTATCAAAATCTTCTTTTGGAACATATACAGAATCAGCCACATGGATTGTGCGCATACCCATATCTTTAGATGGATGTGATTTAAGCTGGCAATCAGTTGGTTTTGCACCGACTATTTTTAAGCGCACTGGCTCTGGAACAAAAAAATAGTGTTTTGATATTGGTTCAAGAAGTTTGCGGTTTTCAGCAAGAAGTTTATCCCATCCTGGTTCGCTTTCCACTTTTGAAAGCCCAAATGATAAAACAAATGTTTTCAACGCTTCGGGCAATATCCCTCTTCTTGAAAGTCCTTTTAGAGTAGGCAAACGTGGGTCATCCCAGCCCATAACTTTCCCTTCCTTAACTAAAGGCGTAAGAAGACGTTTGCTCACTGGTGCGTTCTTTATCGCTAGTCTTGAAAATTCAACTAATTCTGGTTTTCTTAAATCTAATGCTGAAATTAATGCATAATAAAGCTCATCCCGCAATTCGTATTCTTTTGTTCGCATTGCATGAGTAACTTCTTCATGCGCATCCATTATCGGGGCAACAAAATCATATGTGGGCCAAACACGATAATTTTTTCCTTGACGATAATGTTCTGCTTCAATGATTCTGAACATGGCTGGATCACGCATAACTGTGTTTAAAGAAGAAAGATCCCCTTTAAATCTTACTATTGCCTCACCTGGTTTGTAAGAAGAATGCATCCTTTTCCATCGTTCCATCTTCTGATTCGCATCTAGATCGCGACAAGCGCAAGGTTTCCCAGTTTCCCTGTTCCTGCTTATCTCCCCTTGTAAACAGGTACATACATACAGGATTCCGTTTGATAATGCTTTTTCCGCGTATTCATAAATCATTTTCATGTTGTCTGAAGTATAGCTTTCAGAATCCCAGGAAATCCCTAACCATTTCAATCCGTCGCGGATAGCATCGACATATTCTAAGCTTTCCTTTTCTGGATTAGTATCATCAAATCGCAAAATCATTTTTCCATTGTAATTTTTTGCACATTCAAAATCCAACCAAGATGCTTTTGCATGGCCAATGTGTGGATATCCAGAAGGTTCCGGTGGGAACCGAGTAATCACTTTACCTTCAACAGCATTCGGGAGAGTGAGCTTTTTTTCCTCAACTTTTTTTTCTATAAATGAATAGTTTTTCAATTCGCTTTCGATTTCCTGCTTGCTCATTTTGCTTATTTCAGCAGTGGTTTTTGATATTTTAGCCATGGTGGTTTTCATATCCTCTTTAGCTTCTGGAAATTCCGCGATTACCTTTCC
>JAHJBR010000112.1 GCA_018813445.1 Microcaldota archaeon
CAGCATGAGTATAAATCAATAATGCAGATGGGGATTTTTGCTTTCTTTTTGGGTCCTGTGTATTAAGTGCTGCCTCAACTAAAAGCTCTTCTGAATATCTATCAAAATACCTTATTCCACATTTATTCCAAAGGGTTTGGAACTCTTCTGGGTGCTTTTCCAAAAAGGAAAATGCGCTTCTAATGTCTCGAACTCTGGCATCAGCATCTAATATCTTGCCAGCATAATCAATTTTAGAACTAAATTCATCAAACCCTGCTTTTTCTGGAAAATAGGTTTTGGCTAGTGATTCAAATGATTTTGGATTGTGTTTTTTAAGTCCGGATAACGCACCAGCATATGCATAGGTTAGATTCGAGGAGATGTAACCTTCAAATAAGGATTTCTTCTGCTCTTCAGTGAATTTAGTCGGTGTTTCGAAAGCAAGTCTTGCAAGAACAGTTGCGCAATCTTCTACTGTTTTCTTATTTCTAAGTGCCTTTATAAGAGATGGGATATGCTCGGTTCTGAAGATCCATGGCCAGATCTGAATATAGATAGAAATCTTGGAAAGTGCTGATGCACAACCTTCTGCAGTCTCCTTATTTTCAAGACCTTGAATAAGCTTAGAAGTTATATCGTTCCTTAAAATAAGTTCTGGATGGAACTCGGCAATGGTTGATATTGCTGAAAGGCTGTCATTTGCGGTTTCCTCATTTTTAAGTGCATCAATTACAGAACTCAAATCAACTGAATTCAAAAAGGAGAACATGGATTTGGTGAACAAGTAGTGATTTCTCATGTGGAGATTCAATAGGTTTGTTGCGCAGGCACTTGCTGATTTTTCGCTTTCAAGCCCTTTAATCAAATACATCATGCAAAGCTCAGCAAAATCGGGTTTTCTTTCAGTAAGGATTGAAAGCGCTGCTGCACAGCCGGTTGCAGTTTTCCTGTTTTCAAGTCCTTTCTTTATAAGTTGCAGGTCTTCCCTTATGAGTAAGTCAGATCTTTGATGCGCAAGTGAAGAGATTGCGAATGCTGAAGCAAACGCATTTTCATTGTTTAATGCCTCTAGTAGATCCTTCATATCTTTTCGTAAAAAAATCCCTGATTTTTCACGGGAAATATGGTAAATAGCGAATGCGCAATCAGAAGCTAAATCCCTATTATTAATGCCTTTAAAAAGAAGCTCCAAATCAGTTCTATTGGCTTTCTTATAAGAATATTGTAATCGTTCTAAGGTTTTTTTTATTTCTTCGGAAAGTACAGCATCTGTTTTAACTGGAATCATATTGGTTTTTTTGTGTTCTCCCAAAAGTACCTGCGGGGCCATAGGATACTATTGTCGAATATCGTTTTAAAGAGTTTTTATTGTGTGTTAAGGTAAATCAGAAGGAGTTATACTAAACTGAGTAGCTTCGGACTCGAAAAAAATCACTTTCTCCAGAATTCCTTTTTTGAATTCCAAATTAAAGATTGATTCTGGTTTCGGCGGGGCAAACGGCCTGATTGTTTTTCCGTTTTCAGCAGCTGTCCTTGTGAATATGCCTGCTATGGATTTCCATTCAGATGGTTTTGCGCCTTCCTCTTCCTTTCCTGTGCTGCAGGAGTTGAAAACTACTCTGCAATCATTTTGCACATATTGAATGATTGCTTGTATTATATCTTCATCAGTCACATCCAGGAATGCTTTCTCATCTTCTCCTAGACCTAGCCTAATCTTATCCTGCTCCCCATGCCCTGCAATCCACAATACATCTATTGGCCTTTGTGAGCCTTCCTCCACCAATTTATCAAAGAACCCTTGCTCATTATCTATCTCATAAAGAACTACTCGGTAGCCATTATGCATAATCTTATCTAGTTTTCCCTTGTCCTGGTAAAATGCACCATTGTAATCCGATTGATTGTACATTAGAAGCGCGGCAGGTGCATCATTTTTCCTTTTTGGATCCTGCACATTCAATGCCGCTTCAACTAGCAATTCTTCTGAATATCTGCTAAAGTAACGGATTCCGCATTGTTCCCATAAAGTAAAGAATTCCTTGGCATGGTTTTTTGCAAATGAAAATGCGGATTTTATATCTTCTGCATTTGCACCGTCCCGGATTATCAAGGCAGATATGCGCAATGCAAATAAAGCTCGTAGTTTATCCTTTTTCGAATCCGGGGCCAATTTATAGAATTCAACTTCTGGAATTGGGAGCTCTAGATTGTTTAAAATTTCCTTATAGTATTTCTCATCAAGGCCACCACTGGACGATACAAGACAGCCCAAGATACTCAGATAAAAATGGAAATTTTGTTCATTAGAGAGTTTTTTTATCATGAATTCAATATCCTTCTGGCTGAACAATTCTGGTTTCTTCAATGCAATATGAGCGAGAATATTGGAGATTCTAGATCTGGTAAGCTCATTGCTAAGCAGTTTCATTAATGCATCCACGTGCCTTTTTTCGAATACTTCTGGGTTCTCTGAGATAAAAGATAGGAGTTCCTCACTACATGCATCGGCACCAGGTGATACTATTCCATCTATAAGACCATTCAATGCTAGTTCCGAATACTTTGTTCCCGTGGAAACGATTGAGGCGAGCGCAGTTGCGCATGCATCTGAAGATTCTTTTTTATAAATGCCGTTTATCAGCGCATTGAAAGAAATTTCCGAGAACCCAGATCCTTTTTTGGTGATAGTGGCTAGTGCGTTTGCACACGCTTCTGCTGATTCCTCTTTCTCAAGGCCAGCCATAAGATTAGTCATGCAGTTATCTGCATATTTAGAGCCGCTTAGGATAAATTCGGCTAGTGCATCGGCGCATGCATCCGCTGATTTTTTGTCTTCGGTGCCATTAATTAGTGCGGCAATGCATAATCCGGCATATTTTGGTTCATTTAAGGAGATATTGAATAGTGTTTTTGCGCAACCATAGGATGATTTTTCATTCGCAAGTCCATTGAACAATGCATCCAAATCTTTTCTCTTAAATAGTTTTGGTTTCATTTTTGCAAGGTATTCAAGTGTTTTTGCGCATGGAAACGCCAATTCCAAATTAGTAAGGGATTGAAGAAATTGCTCCAGGTCCTTTCTCTGAAATAAGTCGGATCTTTCTGCTGCGATGTTCATCAATGCATATGCACAACTATCCAATGGTTCAGGACCACTAATGGCTTCAATTAAAGCATCTATGTCTTTTCTCTGGAATAATCCAATATCGCCCAGAGTTATATTGCTCAATGATGATGCGCATTCATCTGCAAATTCTTTTTTCTTCAGACCTTTAATCAGAATATCCATATCCTCTCTGGTAATTGAGTAAAGATCTGATTCTGTTTGATGAAATATCTCTTCGTAAATCGCGCGCTCGGTCTTTATGGGGGTGCCTAGTTTCTTATGTTTGCTTTTTGGTTCCTCTGTAAGAAGTACTTCCCTAGGCATATTATATTGATGAGTACTATTGTTTTAAATTCTTCTCAGCAAGAATGGATTATGATTCTAATAATAGACAATGGATCGCAGTACACCCACTTAATAAAAAGGAACTGCAGGGATATGGATCTGGAAGCTGAAATAATAGGAAGCAGAATTTCTTTAGATGAGATAATTGCAAAAAATCCTGAGAAGATTATTCTTAGTGGGGGACCAAGTTCTGTTTATGCGCCTGAAGAACAAGAGAAAGTAGGTGCAAAAGTAGTGAAGGCTGTTTTTGAAGGAAGAATCAGTATTCCTCTTTTGGGAATATGTTTTGGGCATCAAATTATAGGGCATTTTCTAGGCGGAGAAGTAAAGAAAGGGAAAAACGCTGAATACGGAATCGCTAAAATAATTGTTGATAAGGAAGGCGTGCTTTTGAAAGGAGTCCCTAAAGAATTCAATGCGTGGGTAAGCCATTTTGATGAGATTGTGCAAGCGCCTCCTGGATTTGAAGTGCTTGCTCATTCTTCTACTTGTAAAGCAGAAGCTATGGAGAATAATGAAAAAAGAATTTATTCGGTGCAATTCCACCCAGAAGTTTGGCATACTGAGCATGGAGAGCTGATTCTGCAGAATTTTCTTAGATTATAATACTTGCACTTTCTTTCCATCAAAATAAATTGTATTCTCAAATCTCACTCCAAAATCCTTGAAATATGCTGCTGGTTCGATTGCCATCACTGCTCCTTTTATTGGATCAGAATATTTCTTGTTCAATCTGGGAAATTCATGAATATCTAATCCTACACCATGGCCTATTGAATGGATTGGTTTCGGTAATTTGTATTTTTCAAACAATTTTTCAGAGAATAATGCAACTTGCTTCCCAGTTTTAAAATTAGGGAATTCATCTAATATTTCATAAAATACTTGCTGCAATTCCTCATAAGCATTTTCTACTTTTCTATTCCTCTTGGAAAAAAGCACTCTTGTAATATCTGAGCAATAGTTTCCACATCTTACTCCAAAATCAATTAATGTGAAATCTCTCATTTTTCCTGCTTTGGGTTTGTAATGAGGAAAAGAGCTGTTCTTTCCAGAAGCAACTATTGGATCAAATGCCAAACCGCCCTTTTTGTAAGCTTGAAATACGAGCCAGCTTCGTAAGTCCTCTTCGGTCTTGAATTCATCCAAATCTATTTCTGAAATTATCTTTTTAGTAAATGAAACTGCTTTTTTTATTTTTGAAATTTCCTCAGGTTTCTTTTTAGCTCGGATATTCAAAAATTAAGATGATGAATCAGTAGGCTTACATACTCTTCTCAATTTCTCGTAGATTTTTGCAGGAAGAGCGGAATAATCCAACTTCATTTTTTTTGCCTTTAGTAACTTTGCAATCTCTTCTAATGGTTTTTTGTAAACAATAACTTGTCCATTGAATGAGGATTTTGCTGCACGCTCATTCAGTTTTGGAACAAAAAGCATTCTTTTTCCATTCAAATTCAAATAGAATGAATTATCTACATCGATTTTTGAAAAATAAAAAAAGTTCGCATCAAATTCATTTCCCCTGAAAAGAAGTGTATTCATAATATCACTCAAAATGCGCTTTAACTATATTAGCTATGCCTCTTGAACCATCCCATTCTTTTTTCCATTCATCAACCATTATTTTCTTGGAAAAAAATGGTGAATCAGTGACAAAGGTTTCACCTTCTCCCCCTTCTAAAAACGGATGAATATTTTTTGGAAGTTTTTCCAAAAGCTCTGAATATGGTTTTCCCAAAAACTCTGGACCTAATCCTTCTGCTGAAACGGCAACCACGTAAATTTCAAAATTTTCAAGCATTTCCTTCATTAGGATTTCCTGTTTATGCCAGAGGGGGGAATGGGTTGCAATTCCTAAATTATTCCCTATTTGCTCTATTCTTTGCCTTTGGTAATCGCTTGCAATTGCACCAGTGACTATTGCATCTGCTTCTGATTCTTTAATTGCTTTTTGCAGATCAGCAAGCTCATTTTCCTTATTTGTTTGCACTAGAATATGAGGAATATTTGCTGCTTCAGCCTGCATTTTTGTAAGTTCTATATTTGGATGATGGAACATCATGCTGTATTCCTCACTTTGCATTGTAATTAAAGAAACTTCAAAACCTTGGGAAAGGGCCCAGAAAGTAGAGAAACAACTATCTTTTCCTCCTGAAAAAAGACAAGCGGCTTTCATTCTATTTACCTTTTTTGTAGTTTTGCCATTTCTTTTTCAGAATTATCTTCCTTATTGCAAGCACAACCACACTACCAAACAGCAGTGCTCCAAGTATAATGGCGATCACTAGTCCAGATGCAAGAATTAGGAGGTTTCTTTCTGCATCATCTGCAGCAGCAATGCCTTTTTCAGCAAATTCCATTGATTTACCAGGATCAGAATGTGCAAAGGATTCCGCTGATTCCAGGTAGATTTCTGATTTGGAGTAGTCTGCAAAAGGCCAGCCGTTTTTTATTCTGCCTTGAAGTAGAACAATTTTTGATGATGCAGTATCCATCATCTTTTTTGATTCTGTAACGTTGTGCTCAGCTATTTCAAGAATGTATAATGCATAGCTGTATGAGCTCTGACTGGAATTTACTGCAAGAATAGCTGCTTCTATTGCTGAAAAATCGTATTGAATATCATATTGGTCTGAAATTCTTTCGACTTCTATTAGGCGAGCTGTTAGGTTCGAGGTGTCTATGGCTGGAGAAACATTTTGCTGAGGAGTATTATTCTGAGGCGAAGTAATATTGGTTGTGTTAGTTAAGTTTGTTTGGACTGGTGGAGGCTGCAGTGAAATAAGATAAACATCGTATGCACTTGAATAATCCTTTTTATTTATGAGGGAAAGGATTTCAGTTTCTGCTGGAGAATTTTGGGCTAGGGAAGTTAATTTTGAATTAAGCTTGGATTGTAAATCTGAATTAAGCTTTGAGATATTTAAGGAATTCAGATCATTCAGTTTATAGTAGGTGTTTCCATAATTCCCTATTTCAAATGAAAAGAGTGCATTATTCCATTGTGATGCAGGGGTAGAATTATGAGATATATTTAGAGTGGATGCAAGCTGGGAATATCCATAATATTTGGAAAAGGAAGAGTTCATTGAATTGATTAATGGTTGTACATATTCTTCTGGTTTTTTTATAGAGATGTTTGCGATTGTAATTGTGCCTTCTATTCCTTGGGAAATGTAAAGTGTACCATTCATTATTTCTGCATCCCTTGGGTTTGTGATGTTGTAAACAAAAATTGGATAGTAATCTTTGGTGTAAATCACCAACTGATTGAATTCTGGATCTGATAAAAAGAAGTAATCTTCAGTTACATAAATCCCTGTTGGTTTTCCTAATAATATACCTCCGAATCCTTCCCCAAAAGAACTTAGGTAGGTAAAGTTAGTTGTAAGCACATCCACTCTTAAGTTCTCTGAATTCACCACGTATACTGTGTCGTTAAAAATTTGAAGGTCTTCTGGTTTTTTGAATTGTCCTGTCCAAACCCCTTCTATCCCATACATAGATTCAATTTCCCCTTTCATGGAAAGAATCAAAAGACGGTTGTATCTGAAATCGCTTACGTAGAGTGAATTGTTGTAAATGGAAATTCCATGTGCGCCTGCACGATCAAAGATTACTGAATCTGATCCTTGTTTTTTTATTCCCAAATCTGCATCTGCAACATATATCTCATTGGATTTTACTACGAATAATGCTTGAGGGGAAGCGTAGTTACTTCCTTTTTTTGTAAGATTATCCTCAATGGAGTAGGAGAATATCGCGGGTGTTCCTGGATCTGCAAAATAAAGAGTATTTTCAAATACAAATAGGAAATTTGGCTGGGCATTATTGTAATGTTCCTGAACTGAAATATTTCCAGTTTTGTTTATGGAAATATTGAAGGGATATATGGAAAATAAAAGTCCTGAGAAAAGTAAAAGAAAAATGAGCTTTTTCATTTCAATCCTCTATTAGATTCTTTATATCCTCGCTGGGCATTTCAGGAGCTGAGAAAATCGTTTCATCCAAATTCGGGAGAGGTGATTCCTCCTGTACAGGTGGTTTTGGAGCACTGGAAGACATTGTTGATAGACTGATGTTCATCCCTGAATTGCATTGCGGGCATTTTGCAAATGCGGTTATTTCGCTAACTTCCAAATCAGTGGTTATTGCAAATGGGAAGGAGGTTCCGCAGGAACAATTGAAAATCTTGCTTATATTAGCCATAGTATCACCTTTAACTGAGCGGATATAGATTCGGATTTAGATTTATATAGGTTGAGGTTTTGCAATCATTTAGCCTTCAAACTTTTGTAGATCTCCATATCTTTTTTTAGCTTTATCTTTTTTTTGATTTTTCATATCTTTCTAGCATCAAAAGAGCAAATCTGTTATCAGGCTCTATTTCTAATATCTCTTTCCAAGCTTCTAATGCCTTCTTCTTATCGCCTTGACTACCATAGCATATAGCACGATGCATACGTATAATTATTGGGTTAGTCTGAACACGCTGAGCATGCTGACCTTTAGAAGTACTCTCCTGAAGTTCTATCGCCTTGTTGTAGTCTTTTATGGCCTTTGAATAATCATTCATAGTATCATAGGCTTGTGCACGTGCATGATATATGCTTGCATCGTTTATACCTAATTTTATGGCTTTTGAATAGTTCTGTACAGCTAACAAGTGATTATTATCTATATGATATGCCCCTCCTAACGTATAATAAGCGATTCCATCTGCTAGGTCATCACTTCCTATTAGGTAAAAACCATAATAATGTTTTAAATAGAAATTATCAAAACTAAAAAGATAATTACCATTTACAGTTTCAAATGCAAAATTGCCAATAGTAATAAGAGTATGGCCAGAAGTATAAGCTAATTTTGCATCTATTCCAAGCTTTCTTGCAACATCAAAAACAAAAAATGCGGAGTTGTCACAGTCCCATTGATTAGTGGCAAGGGATTCTGAAATAAAGCCGAATTTGTTATTCCCATATCTAATTTTTAGATTACCGTTCATCATACCCCATACTTCAGTTATGAATCTCTCGTGTTCTCTGGGCTTTATCTTCAGGTCTTCTTTAAGGGTTTTGGCAATCGAATCCACTAAATCCTGATATCTTCTTGCATATTCCTTTGCGTTTCCGCTTATTTCCCCCTCTATCGCAATCCTTCTTACTCCTGCAACTTTTGATTCCATTACTTCTTCTTCTGTTCGGTACACAACTTTTTTTGAAGGAATTATATCAAGCGACGCTGATTTTGTTTTTTTGGCAAATATTTCTGTCATGAAAGATTCTCTGCCGCGAAGATTAAATAATCATTCCACAGTCACTGATTTTGCTAAATTCCTTGGCCTATCTGGATCTATTCCCCTAAATATGCTTACATAATAAGCAAGTAGCTGAAGCGCAGGAAGCATTGCAAATGGATACAATTCAGCTCTTGTTTTTTCTATTTCAATTACTGCATCCACTTCCTTTTCTAGTTTAGGATTATCAGTAAGCGCAATTACAAAACCTCCTCTTGCCTTTACTTCCTTTATGTTTCCAAGCATTTTTGCTTTGGTTTCATCAGAAGGTGCAAGGGCAATTACTGGAACACCTTCCTCAATTAAAGAAAGAGGGCCATGCTTTAGTTCTCCTGCAGGATAGGCCTCTGCATGTATGTATGAAATTTCCTTTAGTTTAAGAGCGCCTTCCATTGCAATCGGATAGGAAAGTCCTCTTCCTAGGAAAAATATGCTTTTTGAATCCTTTATTTTCTGAGCAAGCTCTTTTATCTTCTGTTCCTGAGAAAGGGAATTTGAAATAATTTCAGGAATATTGGAAAGATAGGAATTTCCATAAATTAATTTGTAGATAACTGCAAGCTGGGATGAAAAGGTTTTAGTTGCAGCAACACTCACTTCAGGACCTGCATTCAGATATACTATTGAATCTGAAAGACGGGTGATGCTTGAGCCCACAACATTGGTTAAGGAAAGCAGCTTTGCTCCTTTTGATTTTGCAAATTTCACTGCTTGAATTGTATCTGCGGTTTCTCCGCTTTGAGTAAGTGCAATTACCACTGTTTCATTTGAAGGGTTTGCAACGAATTGATAATCTGATGCAATGAATGCTTTTGCATTCTTCTTCAATTCTTTTTCAAGCAGAGTTGCAAATACAAATGATGCATGATATGATGTTCCGCATGCGATTAAATGTATATTCTGGGCAGAATCCAATATCTTTCTTGCTTCTTCGGTTTTTGCGGATAATGATTCTTTAAGGGAAATCCTTTGGTCATAGATCTCTTTCAGCATGAAGTGTGCAAATCCTCCTTTTTCAGCTACTGTGGAATCCCAATCCACTTCCAAAACTTTTGGATTTACTTGCATTCCTCCAAAATCCATAATTTTGTATTCTGAATCAGAAACAGATACAAGCATCTCCTCTTCTATAGGGATTATTTTTTTAGTGTATGGGAGCACTGCAGGAATATCCGAAGCAAGGAAATTCTCGTTTTCCCCGATTCCTAGAATAAGTGGGCTATTTCTTCTTGCTGCAAATAATCTTTTTTCTCCTTTAATTATTGCAACTATTGAATAGGAGCCTTCCAATCTTTTTATTGATTCAGAAAATGCTTTTTCAGCAGCCATGGATTTCAGATTTTCCTCAATTAGATGAGCCACTGTTTCAGTATCTGTTTCGCTTTCGAATTTATGGCCTTTTTTCAATAGCTCTTCTTTAAGTTCTAAATAATTTTCAATTACTCCGTTGTGCACTAATGCAACATTTTTAGAGCAGTTGGAATGTGGGTGCGCATTTTCATTGCATACTCTCCCATGGGTTGCCCATCTCGAGTGGCCCACACCTATCTTTCCATCCAAAGAGATGAAGGATAAATCGGTGGCAACATCATCAACTTTCCCTGCGCCTTTTTTTATTTCAATTCCGTTTTCATTTGAAATAGCGATTCCTGCAGAATCATAGCCCCTGTACTCTAAAGTTTTTAGGGCTTTGAGTAAGACTTCTGAAGCTTTTCTAAAACCAATATAACCAATAATCCCACACATATTTGGATTTCGGAAAAAAGAAATAAAAACTCGTATGTATATATGAAATATTACTAATTGGTGAGAATATGAATGAATCAGAAGAATTTGCAAAACTCTTAGAGGGAAATAAAAGGTTTGTTGCAGGAAGAACCATCACAAACGATCTTCAGAAAATGAGGAATGATACTGTTCAAGGACAAAAGCCTTTTGCTACTGTTTTAACGTGCAGTGATTCCCGAGTTCCTCCTGAGCACATATTCGATGTCGGAATTGGAGAGATATTTGTAATTAGAACTGCTGGTAACGTAGTGGATAAGATTGCTTTAGGAAGCATTGAATATGCTGCCGAGCATCTGAATGTCCCGCTTTTGGTTGTTCTTGGGCATGAAAGCTGCGGGGCAGTTAAGGCTACATGGGGAGCAGTTGAGAAAAATGAGAATGTGCATGGAAACATTGGCGCAATAGTTGAAAAAATAACAAAATCAGTAAGTAATGCAAAAAGCCAAGGAAAGGATGTTGAATGTGCTACTGATGAAAATGTGAAAGCGCAAATAAATGCAATTCTTAATGAAAGCGAGCCTTGCAAAAAGCTTTATGATGAAGGGAAACTGAAAATTATTGGTGCGAAATATTTCCTTTCAAGCGGAGAAGTGAAAGGGCTTTGAGGATAAGGAAAAGTCAGGCGACCAAAAACTATTATAACCTAATCCAACCAATAGTTATTAAGGTGGTGCGCATGATGAAGGAACTGACTATTTTGGCAAAGGATAAGCCTGGCGTAATAGCTGACATATCTTACATAATGGCCATGAAAAAAGTGAATATTGAAAGTATAGATGCGCACTCTGTGAGCGGAAACGCAGTAATAAATCTAGGGGTGCAGAGCGCACAATATGAGCATGCAAAGGCTGCGCTTGAAGAGAATAAATATGCAGTGCTCCCTATGCAGGCGCTTGTGGTTAAGATTCCTGATAAGCCTGGGGCATTGGCAGAGCTTTCAAAAAAGCTTGCTGATTCTGGAATAAACATAAGCGATATTCACGTGTTGGGCAAGGACGGTGAATTTGTATATGATTCCATAGTTGTGGATAAGCCCAATGATGCAAAAAAACTTCTAGGAGACATGATAACTGAAGGGTTCTGAAAATTAAGGACGTGAATGCTAATGGTTGATACTGAGCTAGCTTATAAACTAAAAAAGCAAATGAGAATACTGAGTGAATTGAAAGGGAGTGGAACCGAACTTGTTTCGGTTTATATTCCACATGGATACCCGATTCATGAAACTGGAAATAGATTACGGGAAGAAATAAACCAAGCTGGAAATATAAAATCCAAAAGCACAAGGAACAATGTGATAGGTGCATTGGAAAGAATAATTGCGCATCTTAAGCATTTTAGGCAAACACCTCCAAATGGAATGGCGGTCTTTGCAG
>JAHJBR010000113.1 GCA_018813445.1 Microcaldota archaeon
AGTAGAGCTTAAGGATGGAAAGCTGATTATTAATTTGGATGGAAAAGAGCATGAATTTGGGAAAGAGGATGCATTGCGGATTTTAGATGCAAAGGTTGCCGATGACATAAAGATTGAAACCGTGCTTGAGCTTAAGAAACCTGAATTATTGGGAAAAGAAATATTCATAGAAATAAAACAAGGAAAAGTGGTTAGGGTTGCGGTGAAGAATTAGGCTGTTGGTTCTGCCCTTAGTTTGGCTATGTAATCCTTAGCTTCTTCATATGCCTTTTTGGTTTCAATAACGGTTCTTTCTTGCTCCTCTGTTTTCCTATCCTGCTGGTAATTTCTTACCCAATCTATTTCTTTTCTTGGAATAAGATATGCCAATAGCAAGCCTTCTGTACCAGTATTCTTTTCAAGTAAGTCCTGATATCCCATTTTAGCCAAGAGCTTTTTACTGGCATTTAATCCCTTAGTCATTAATTCATCAAAATAAGCCAAGGCGCCTTTTTCATCCCCTGCTTTTCTCATATTAGTCATGATGGTGTTTGCATACGCAATCAAGGCCGAAGTTTTTAGCAACACTGCATATTGAACTCTTTCTTCCCTTAACAATTTGAACATCTCCTGCTTTCCCAAAGCCTTTTCAGGTTTTATTCCTAAGTGGAATAAGAGGAGTAAAGATCTTTCCAAGGAATTAGCACCTATTTTATCATTCATTCCGTATATTTTGGATCGCCTATTCGCGATAATTGTTCCCAAATCTTTTAGGATTTCCTGCTCGTGCACACTTCCTTCTTTAAAGACTGCATTAATCCTTGTTCTTAATAATTGTTCTATGTTTTTTGCGCTTTTTTCAGAAGCACCACGCTCCATAAGGTCATTGATAATGAATGTTCCCAGTTTATTGTTTTTTCCTGCAAGCCATTGCTCCATTTCCATAGCATTAAAATTTGCGAATATTTCTGGGGAAATAGAACTCATAACCTGAATTAGTCTTTTCTGCTTTTCAGTAATTTCCACACGCTGTTTCATTGCAGGTTCTGTCATGATATATATTTGGATTCAAGCTTTATTTACCTTTCCTTTTTAGAAAATCCCGAACATTTTCTTCTTTCCTTCTTCTTCAAATTCTTTCAGGAGCTCTTTCTGCCTTGAGGAAAGTTTTTTCGGAATCTCCACAATCACATGCACTATTTCATCGCCTTTTCTTCCGCCGCGCACATCAGGCATTCCTTCCCCCTTTAATCTGAATTGTGTATTACTTTGGGTTCCAGAAGGAATTTCAAGATCTGCTTTTCCATCTATTGTTGGAACTTCAATTTTAGTTCCAAGAGCAGCCTGCACAAAACTTATTTTTGCTTGAGTGTGCAGATCATTCCCTTCTCTTTCAAAAGTGTCATGCTCAGGAACATGAATATTCACATACAGATCTCCGCTTCCGTGAGGGCCCGCTTCTCCTGCATTTTCCAAGCGGATGTTCATCCCATTATGAATTCCTTTAGGTATTTGCACTGTTATTTTCTCATCTTTTACAGCAGTTCCTTTCCCAGAACAGGATTTGCATTCCTTATCTGCTTTTCTTCCCTCTCCATTGCATGAGGGGCAGATTGCGGATGTGCGAAACATCATTGGACCTAGTCTTCTTGTTTCTATTGTTTGGCCACGGCCTTTGCACCTTTCACAGACTTTGAATGAGCTACCAGGTTCGCTTCTATTTCCATGGCACCTTTCACATAGTGCTTTTTTCCTTAAATGCAGGTCTTTCTTAACTCCTTTTGCAGCCTCTTCCAAAGTTATTTCAACAGACGTTTGCAAATCTGCTCCATATTCTCTTCTTCTTTTTCTTCCCATTCCGCCTCCAAAGAAATGTGAGAAAAGATCATCTTCAAACCCGAATCCTCGGAATAAATCCTCAAAATCAGAGAAGTTTGCTCCTCTGAATATATCTTCCTGGGAGAATTGTTGGCTGAATCCAGCGCTTCCATATGTATCATACTGTTTCCTTTTCTCATCATCAGAAAGCACTGCATAGGCTTCTGAAATCTTTTTGAATTTCTCCTCTGATTCCTTATCCGAATTCCTATCTGGATGGTGCTTGAGCGCAAGCTCCCTATATGCCTTTTTTATTTCTGCCTTGCTTGCGCTCTTTTTCACACCAAGGATGTCGTAGTAGTCTTCGGACATTGTTTAGCCCTTATTATTTCTTCTCGTATTTTCCATCCACAACATCATCCCCTTTCCCAGGTTCAGATCCTCCTGGATTTTCAGGACCTCCAGGACCTTGACCGGGTGCACCTGCCTGCCCTTGTCCATAGATGTTGCCGCCTATTTCTTGAAGCACATTTTTCAGGTTTTCTGTTTCCTGCTTTATTTTAGCAAGGTCATTGCTCTTTAGTGCTTCTTTTGCAGCATTGGATGCATCGGTTACTTTCTTTTTCTGCTCTTCAGTTACCTTGTCTTTGAGCTCTGAAATTGTTTTTTC
>JAHJBR010000114.1 GCA_018813445.1 Microcaldota archaeon
CTTCCCTTAGATCTCAAATGCTTGAAAAGCGCTTTTTCAGCCCCTAAAACCTGTATTGTGCTTGCAGGAAGCATAGCCAATTTCCTTAAACTTCCAGTGTGTGCAATCAATTTTGCCGCAATAGCTGCATTAGAAACATACTTCATATTTGGACAAACTTCCTCAGCAAAATTCTCCTGATATTTTTCATAATTTGCCCTTAATTCATGCAATTCAACAATCTGTGCCGCCATGCTTCTTACCATTTTCATATCATCTTCCTTCAGATCTGCACCTAAACTTTTTCCTGCCTTTTCAGCAATATCCTTTGCTTTTCCAGCACCCACAAGATCTTCAAGATTCTTCATATCTATATTCTTCTTATCCAGCATCGCAGCTACCATCGCATACTTCTTTTTATCCTCTAATTTCAACTCAGGAAAATAAGTAGAATAAACATCTTCTAATTTCTCAGTCATTAAGTGCAAAGCCTCGTCCATTCCATCTATGCTCTTTGCAACATATCCAAGAAGCATATCTCTGCTTTTCAATGCCTCCATTGTCCCGAACTTGCTCTTTTTTACGAATTTCTCTCTTTTACCTTTCTTATCTTTCGCTCCGTTCATCATTATCACCAAAATATGTGAATTTATTAGCTTCTTAATAGTTTTAAAGCCCTACTTTCCAATCTATTTGGTGCGCATATGGGAATAATTCAAGAATTCAAAGAATTTATAAATGAATACAAGGTAGTGGGGCTTGCGGTCGCATTCATAATGGGCGGTGCAGCAACCACATTGGTCCAAGCCCTAGTAAACGATATAATAATGCCCCTAATCAGTCCCTTGATTTCTGCAGCAGGCACAGACTGGCAAACATCTGTGTTTTCAATAGGCCCAATAAATTTTGCCCTAGGTCATTTCCTAAGCGCAATAATAAACTTCCTGATACTCGCCTTAGTAGTATTTCTAATTGCAAAATGGGTTCTGAAAGAAGATAAAGTAACTAAGAAATAACCACTGTTCTTCCGTTTCTTTTTAAAATCCTGAATTTATTTCCTTTTGGGTCCTTTAATTCCCATCTTCCCTTTTCATCCACTTCCAAATCTTTGAATAAATTGTTTTCCGAAATCATTAATTCTAGTCTGTTTCCAGTATAATTAATGAACCCAATTCTTTTTGCAGCATTTGCCATTAATTCTACTGAAGAAACCACTCCCTCAACCTTACCAAGGTTCATCCACTCCCTTGCCGCAAGTGAATTTGAAACATTTGCATAATGGGAAACCACGATACGACCAATATCCGAAAGAGCAAGTTCTGAAACCATGAACCCTGCTTCAAATCCCCTTATCTTTTTTAAAACCGCATCCAGCTCATCATCAAACACTATGCGCGGCGTGTCAACAAAAACCTCTGCCCTGCATCTTTTCACTAGTTCTGCATCTGTTTCCCATGGAACGCATACTGCTTTTCCTTTAGGAACAGCCAACGCCTCTTGTTCATCCGAAGCAAAAATCATGTCCTTAATCCTTAATTCAAGTTTATCCATTGGCATGACGTATTTTTTCGGTACCCTTGATTTTAATGCACAATATGATCCAAGAAAGTCATCCTCAAACTTCATTCTTTCCACTTTGAAAAGAACATCTCCTTTCTTTAGGCTTCTAATTGCAAGTTTGCATTCCCCACGCGCTTCCTCAACTTCCCTGCCATGCACAAAAATCCTGAATATAGTAATTTTTTTCCCTGAATTCGCAGTCCTTATCAAATCCCCTTTTTTTATTAATCCCCAAACCCTTACCTCACCAGAATTTCCAATCACTTCACCTATTCTTTTTCCAGAAAATCCGCTTTTTTTCGGATTTGTCAGCTTGTTTGTTTTTGCTTCTCCGAAAAGGTATCCACTTGTGTAATCCCTTAATCCATATTGGGTAAGATCGCAGTATTCTCCATTATCTATCCCTTTTCTATAAGCTGAAACAACTGCCTTTACATATTCTGCGCCTTTCAGTCTTCCCTCTATCTTTATCGCATCTATTCCGGCTCTTTTTACCTTATCTATATGTTCAAGAATATTCAAATCCTTGGTGCTGGTCAAATACCCTTTCCTTACTTCCTTTCCATTGTGCAAGAGCTTCCATGGAAATCTGCACATCTGCGCGCAAGCCCCCCTGTTTCCGCTCCTCCCTGTTTGGATAAAGCTGAAAAGGCATTTTCCAGAATAGGAATAGCACATCGCACCATGCGCAAAAACCTCAACCTCAACATTAGCATTTCTTTTGATTGCTTTTGCTTGATCAATAGAAAGTTCTCTTGCAAGCACAATCCGCGAATAGCCCATTTTCTTAAGAATTTCCGCGGTTTTGGAATTGTGCACAGACATCTGGGTGCTTGCATGCAATTCCATTTCCGGAGCTATTTCCCTTGCAATCTTCCCAACCCCAAGATCCTGCACAATAAGCGCATCAGCTCCGAACTCATAAATTTTTTTTATGTAATCCCAAGCAGAAGAAATCTCGTTCTCAAAAATTATAGTATTCAAAACAATATATGATTTAACCCCGTTTTTCCTACTGTATGCAATCGCCTTTCCCAATTCCTCAATAGAAAAATTTCTTGCCCTCATTCGCGCATTCCATCCAGCGCCCATATACACTGAATCTGCGCCTGCTTCCACAACTGCCCGCAATGATGCAGGGCTCCCAGCAGGAGCCAAAAGTTCAATTGCCATAAAAATCATTCTTTTTTTGCATTAGCATCTAGTCTTTTTCTATATTCTTGATACACCATATCAACACTTTTTCTATCTATTCTTCCTCCTCTATGTGTATGTGGAACCAATCCACCTGTAAATTTCTTAGGAATATGCATCAATTCATGAATCAGAACCTGAATTTTTCTTTCATCCCCTAGCTTATCAAAATGCTCGCTTACAACCTCTATTACATAAAACGGATTAACCTCCAAAGCTTTTTGCCATATCTTGGGTAAATTCCAAATCCTTGCATATGCATTTGCTTTAGCACCAGTGCTCCTCATACAAATGATTCTTGCGCCTATAATATGCCTCATTTCCAGCACATCCAATATATGTTCCACTTTTTCTTGGATATCCTGCGCATTTTCCACTTCCATAATTATTCTTTGTTTTGCGGATTTATGTAGATTTCTATTTTTAATGCACACTGGAAACCACCCCCTACTCTCTTTTTATTTCTTATATGTAAAATACTTCCATGCAGACAATTGGAACCGTAATCACAACCGAGGAATCACCGTCCACTTCAGAATTCTCCTTTGTATTCGACCCAGAGGAAAGGGGAGTAAAAAAAGGCCAATATGTCCAAACCCAAAGCGAACAAGGAACAGTTTTTGGATACATAAACGAAATTTACCGCTCCAATAGATATTTCGAGCGCGCAGAATCAGTAGCAGAATACGAAAGAGTTTCAGCAATGAAGGAACACTTTCCTACATCTAGCTGGGAATACATTATTGCACAAGTAAAAGTTTTAGGCGTCTCAAAATCCAATTCATTCATCCGCGCATGCATTCCCCCAATTCCAGGAGCAAAGGTCCACGTTGCCGATGAAATTCTTCTGAAATCCTTTCTAGGTCTAAAAGAAAACGGCCTTTTCCTAGGAAAAATCCAGCACCATGAAGTTGAAGCAAAAATAGACCTCACGCGTTTAGTGCAAAAACATTTTGCAATTCTTGCAATGAGCGGTGCGGGAAAATCCCATTTATCCACAGTAATGATTGAAGAACTCCTAGACAGAAAAAAGGAAGATGGAAGAATTGCAATAGTAGTAATCGATATTCATGGAGAATATTTTGGATTCACTGATGGCCCTTATGCATCCAGAACCAAACTGATAGAAGTAGGCCATAAAAAATACGGCTTTGCTTATCCTCTTAGAAAAACAACTCCTGAAATGATGGAAGAATGGCTTCCGATGCTTTCCTATCCCCAGAAGGCCCTTTTGCGAAATGTTCTAATGGAAATGCATGGAGAATACAAAAAGAATAGGAAATCCTATAACTTCAAAGAGCTTATGCAAAAGATAGACGAATATCAAACCGAAACATCCAAAAGCACTGAAAAAAGCGTAAAGCCTGCATTAAAACGAACTTTAAAAGAGCTATGGAGAATGCGTTTTCTTTCTGAGAATAAAGAGAATCCAAAACTTTTTGAAACAGTAAAACCAGGTAATCTCCTAATTTTTGATTTCAGCGATGTAGACAGTTTAAGAAAAAAACAGGTAATTGTTTCCATGCTTTCCAGAAAGCTTTTCAATTTAAGAAAAAAAGCAAGGATCCCACCATTTCTCCTAATTGTGGAAGAAGCCCACAATTTCGCAAGGGAAAATGCAGAAGAAAACGAAGCAGTTTCCCGTGCAGTAATAGAAACAATCGCAAGGGAAGGAAGAAAATTCGGAGCAGGCTTATGCCTAATCACTCAGCGCCCAGTAAATTTGAGCACCACTGCGCTTTCCCAATGCAACACCCATATTATCCTTCGCGTAACCAATCCCAACGATCTTGATCATATACAGATGAGCTCTGAAGGAATAGATTCAAGAATCGCAAAAAGCATTACCTCCCTAAGAGTAGGAGAAGGAATAATCGTCGGTGAAGCAGCCAACGCCCCAATATTTGTAGATATAAGAAACATAA
>JAHJBR010000115.1 GCA_018813445.1 Microcaldota archaeon
AATTGAATATATCTCTAGCCTTATAAGTTTACAAAATTCGCATGATAATATTATAAGAAATATTTATCTAAACGAAACCAACGTAAGCGTAGTGAGTGTACTTGCCCAATCCTACAATAATTTGTTTGAATTATTCGAAGTCAACAGCACAGGCACAGACCTTGCAGCATTCAGCCTTTCAAACGAAAGCATAAACATCACAATAAGAAATGGTATTTTAAGCAACTTCACAAATGGGAGCGCAGGTTATGGAATAATTATATTGGGCCACAACCATTCAATAAGAAACGTTACCATAACTGATTCGTATATCCCATTCCTTCTAGGCAATTTCGGACAAAATGTAGAGAACACAGTGATTGAAAATTCAAGGACTGAAAACACAAGCTACGGAATCGCAATCCTTAATGGAGGAATCAACAACACAGTTAAACGCAACCGCTTCATAAATTCCACTAATGCATCCATTTTAATGAACCTGCAAACCAGCACCTATCTTATTTCAGACAATGTATTCAACAGCTTTACATATCTAGAAAATATTGGAGCAGGAACAAACACCCTAAACACCTCTGATTACGCAGGAGAAAACATAATGGGCGGATTTGTAATGGGCGGAAACTATTGGGGCAATCCAGATGGCACTGGTTTCTCAGACACATGTACGGATAGGGGAGACGGGATTTGTAATACTAATTACACATTGGATGGAACAAATACGGATTGGCTGCCTTTAACTACGGTTCCACTGGGTTGCGTTGGAGAACACGATGTATTTGTTTGCGGTGATTCCCCTTACGAGAGCTGTATTTTCAATACTGATCTTTCCAATGAGGCTCTTCCATTTGGAAGCTGCTTTATACTTTGGACTCCAGATGTTACTATTGATGGAAACGGGCATATTATGAACGGAGTGCCACATGCAAGTACATTCGGAATAAGGATTCTGGCGGATAATATCACCATAACGAACCTCACAGTGCAAGGATACGATATAGGGATTTCAAATGGGCTTGAAGCTGATAACTACTATGTGGACGGGATTGTTGTAAGAGATTGTGATAATTCAGGGCTCACAATGATAGGCAAGGGAGGAGTGAGCAATCTTACTGTATTGAATACCGAGATATATAGAATAGGTACAGACACTGATGCCTGGGATGGAAGATGCCTAGATGTGATAAATGATCTCTCCGCACGCATAGAAAATGTAACTGTACATGAATGCAACACTGGTTTGGATGTGTATCAGGCAGCATACAAGTCGCTCAAGAATTTCACTGCATATAATGTTACATACTCTGGTCTCCAGATAAGGGATTCTCCCGCAGATATTAACATAGTTGAAAATGTAACGATATTCAACTATAACACATCACGAGGGGTGTGCTTCTTTATCATGAATTCTAATAACATACAGGTTAATGGAGAACGAGTAAGCTGCAATAACATAGGTCAGGCAGCATACATAACCCCAACAGAGAATCTCAGTATCCTTAATATGAATTCCACTGGATTGAAAAACAACGCTTGGTACATAACTGGAGGTTCATCCAACATAAATGTATCCAACTTCACAATGACTGATTCAAATGTTTGGGGATTGTATTGCAGTCCAGAGGGGGGCGGATGCACCAATGTTTCCATAAAGGATGTTTATGTGGCAAATGCAGGCTCAGCGGTGTATTTCCTTGGCAACCCGTCCTCCATATCAATAGACAACATATCTGCAATCAATTTAAGCAACGCGGCCATCCAATTGGAGAATGGCTATAATATCAGCATAACCAACATAACCACATTCAATGCAGGCGGCGACGTAACGTGCGGCCAATTCTGCGAAAACATTACAATCCATGAGTTCAACTTTACCGGTTCACACATCAACAGCATATATCTCCAAGGAGGCTCAATAAATGCCACCCTAGAGAACGGCACGATTTCAAACGCAAGCTGGGCTGCAATCGCGCTTAGGGACAGCAGCCATACATCAATCAGAAATATATCTATTTCAGGCGCATCAATTGGGATTGAATGCCAGGCTGGGGCAACCTGTTACAATGCCATTATCCGCGATCTTTCCATATCAGATACCGAAAACCAAGGAATTAATTTCATTCAATCTTCAGAAAACATAAGCATATCCAATATCGAATTTTCAAATATAGGTAAAGAAGCAGTAAGATTGCAGAATTCGCTGAACGCCTCGATATACAATGTTTCAGTAAGCAACAGTTACGATGGTTTGCGCTGTTTAAACAACTGCACCAATCTCACAATAAACGATGTCTCTGTTTCCAATGCAGAAAGGTTCGGACTAAAGATGGACGGCCTGTCATCCTCTTCAATAAGCAATGCTTCATTAGGCTGCGAAATTGGGCTGGATATGGTATCCGCGAACAGTTCCGTAGTTACCAATATCACAATTAATGGCACCTCCATAGCAGGAATAAGGCTGGAAAGTTCTTCTGCCAACAACCTAAGCGATATATTCATCTACAATTCCAGCCAATCAGCGATTTCGCTCAGCGGCAGCCCATGCGAGAATAACCTATTCGAAGACATATATGTCCAGAATGTTTCTAATTTGGTTTATGGATATGCCGTGTTCTTGAATTCCGGCCCGTCCAACAACACATTCATGAACCTAACTATAGTCGATGCGAGAGGAGGAGTCCTTTTCGGAGAGAACTCCATGGGAAACATTTTTGAAAACAATACGATTAATGCAACCACCTATGGCATCATCCTCAATTCCACTTCAAATGAGAACATAATCAAGAACAATCGCGTATACCTATCCGGGCCGTCATCCTCAATAATATTCCTTATCTCGCAGTTAGGTTCCAATATTATATACAACAATTTCTTCAATGCAACGCAGGCATTTGTACTATTAAATTCAGGAGGAAACAACCTGTACAATACTTCGGAATACAATGCGACCAATATCATCAACGGAACAGTGGTTGCAGGAAACTACTGGGCACAGCATGATGGTACCGGTTATTCTCAAATCTGCCTGGATAGGGGAGACCAAGTATGCAACACAAGCTATGTTATGGATCAGAACAACATTGACTGGCTTCCCTTAGGGGGAAAGAACGTAACTGCCCAAGTGATAAATCATTCTCCTTCTGCAGGCGTGCAAATAAACTCCAGCAATGTATTTTTCAATTGGACTGGAACTGGATATGTATGGCCAAATATATTATGTAATATAACCACTAATAATAGCATTCTAATTTCAAATATTTCATGCGCAGTTGATAATCCATGCAACTATTCAGGCGTTCTTGAAAACGGAACCTATTTCTGGAATGTAACCTGCTGGAATGGAAGCGAAGTAGCTACTTCGCCAACCCTGAATTTCACCGTGATAAATTCATCACATAAAAAACAGCCAAGCTCCGATGGATTGCGTTGCGGAGACGGATCATGCAGAGGAGATGAGAACTGCTCAAATTGCCCAGAAGATTGCGGTCCTTGTCCATTCTGTGGAGATGGAAATTGCACTGCTGATGAGAACTGCACTACTTGTCCAGAAGATTGCGGCCCATGTGTAGATGTTTGCGGAGACGGAACCTGTAGTGCTAATGAAGACTGCATAACTTGTGAAGAAGACTGCGGTTTATGTCCAATCTCCTGCTTCTTTGACCAGGAATGCGGAGCAGGAATGTGCTGCACAAATGGCTTCTGCGTTAATTGTGAACAAAAGTTAGGATGTGATTATGATAATCCAGTATGCGGAAATTGTGAGATGTGCATAAACAACATTTGCATTGTTGATCCAGATTGCGGAAAAGAGCCTTCAGATTCAGGCTGCTCATACAACAATCCATCTTGCGGAGTATGCGAATCGTGCATAGAAAATGCATGCGTGGAACTTCCTACAAGCCTTAATTTATATGCACCATTAGAAGTTTTGCTTGGAGAAACAATTCTAATTAATATTACAGATATTGATGATGACTATGCACAAGGCGTGCGCGTCCAAGTATTTGACCCTGAAAATCAAACTTTAGCGTATTACACAGACAGGAATGGCCAAATAGAAATTGATGCAGATAAGGTTGGATATTATTCATACAATATTCCATGTGCAAACTGTTCATTTGTGAAAACCACAACTACCTATGTATATGATCTTGATTCCGATGCCTCAGACATAGTATTGACTATTCCAATAAATGTTCTTCAACCAAGCACTATGGAAGTTCAAGTATACAGCTTCGGAATTCCAAAACAAGCAAACCTAAGCATATATGATCCGCTTAAGAGCGTAAGAAAAACACCTACTACATCAAACGGCTCCTACTCTACTAAGGTCTATGTATTAGGGGAATATTCAGTAGTTGTTTCTGCTCCCAAGGTAAGGAGCCTTTCAGCAAGAATTGATCTTTATCCATTGATCGCCCCAAAAGCATTGCCTTCAGAGCCTCAGATCTGCTTCCTTTTAGTGCTGATTGCAGTTGCAATAGTAATTGCATACACATTCCGTGACAAGATAATTCCAATATTATTTGAAGGCAAGCAATACTTTATCAAGATCCATATGCAGAAAGACAAAAAATTAATTGCAATATGCGATTCTTCAATTATTGGAAAAGTATTCAAGAGTGAAGGAGCAGTACTTGATATGAAAAAACAGAAAGAATATTTTGCAGGAGAACTTGTTAATGGGGAAGAAGTGGTGAAAGAGCTAAGAGGTGCACAATCTGCAAAAATTATAGGTGCAAAAATCACCAACCTCCTTATAGATAATAAGATGATGAGCTGGAATGATGTGGAATACGTTGCAGGAATTCCCAGAGCAACCATTCAAATAAAACAGAATTCTGAAGAATAACCTAATTATAATAATTCCGCAAACGCCATTATAATTCCATTAACTTCTCTTGTCTTTTTACTCATCATATTCACAACTTCATCATGACTCAAAGCTTTTTTTGAGATCCCTGCAGCATAGTTTGTAACTATGCACAATCCAGCTAAAGGGATTTCAGCCTCTAAAAGAAGTGCTGCCTCATACCCACAGCTCATATTCACTAAATTTGCACCCATTCTTTTCAAAGCCTTTATTTCTGCCCTTGTTTCATATCTTGGGCCTTGTGTTACTGCAATTATCCCCCCCTTTTTCATTTTTATCCCCAAGGGTTTTCCAGCAACAACTAAGTTTGCATTCAAATCTTTAGAAAAAGGTTCAGAAGCATCAGCATGTTTTATTCCTGCTCTAAAATTTTCGTAGAAGCTTATTGGACTGTTGAAACCTATGAAATCCTCTGCAGCAACAAAATCTCCTGGTTTATATTTGCTTATTGCTCCACATGCATAGGTTGCAATAGTGCCTTCAACTCCCAAATCCTTTAGTGCCCAAATATTTGCTCTGTAATTTATTTTATAAGAAGGAAGAAAATGGTTTTTTCCATGCCTTGGGATGAATGCACATTCTCTTTTGCCTATCTTTCCCAAGTAAACTTGTGCAAATCCATAAGGAGTATTGATATCCTGTTCCTCGAACTTTCCGATTGAATATATTCCGCTTCCACCAATAATTCCAAGCATTCAATCACCTTTTTTTAATCCGTAAACTAAACTTGCTAATAATAAAATGATTGATAAATCTGTAGATAAATAGAAAAGAGGATTAGGTGTATACACACATAAAGCAATACATATCAATTCAGGGCCTTCTTTCAAACCCAATGGATTCAGAAAGCTATGTGTGTCACACGCGCTTCCACAATCATCTCCGCTGAAATAAAGAAAAGCAGTTATAATCCAGGCAAGAATATTAATCCATATCAAGATTTTTTTATTCATTTCAATACCTTACCAGTCTTCAGGTACCATAAATAAAAGTCTAACTCTCCTTGCTTCATTCCAACCAAACCGCATAATTCCTCCAATTTCTTTTCGTATTCTAGATATTTTTTCCTATTCAGAGCTTTAGGCAAAGAATCAATTAGCGAGTGATTATGCATAACTTTCAATACATGCTTATCCAGAATCGCAACATCCATGAATCCAATATTTCTAAGAAAATGACTTGCTTCTTTATATCCTAAACCCTTTACATTTTTTACAAGCCATTCTCTCATCTCTTTATCATTTTTCTTATTAGTATTAGTAAGCACTTCTCTTAATTTACCGTGGTGCACCCTGGCCAGAGTTACATATTTACTTCGAATATTGTAAAACCTGTATCCGCTCTTTTTTAGAAATTCTTTCAATTCAGATTCATTAAAATTTAGAAATCCACTTCCTATTTTTTCCTGGATCTCTATTCCTTTCGCAGCCCTTTCATTCGCAGTAAGTAAACAGAAGCACAATTCAGAAAATACATCATCTTCATTCTCAAGATTTCCCTTAAGCTCCTTCATCCTTTTTCCTATCTTTACCCTAAGTTCGCTTTTCTTAAGCGTTTGAATAGTACAAACAAGTTCGTGCATGAATTTTTTTATCTTAGAATGTTTATTAATAAACCTCCAAGGCACAATCTTCCTTTGGCAGAGCTGGAGGAGGCTGAGGCGAAATTCCTTCAGAATACGGAATGTTCAACAAACGACTGGTTGCGGACTGTAAATGTTTAATCGCATCCAATATTAAATATTCTAATTTCCAATTTCTTTTTCCCTTCCAACTCCTTTCCAACCCATTCCAAGAGCATCTTCTTTATTCTCATATACTGTTCTCTCCCAACCTCAATATTCCCAACTGCATATTTCTTATTCTTTATATTGAAGCACAGTATTCCATCCCTCACATTCTCGCAATTATGCGAAAAATACAAGTCCGAACAGGAAGTCGAATCAGAAACTTCAAAACACCTAGTCAGATTAGTGCTGTCAAAGCATCGTATACAGAATTTGGAATCCAAAATTCTAGATACTCCAAAGCAGTATTCAGAGGTCCTTGGCCAGAAAGAACATGCGCAAAACTTGTCAAACCATGCAAAGCAAGAGCGATAGCAATATTGACTCGGCCCATATCCTGCGCATTCCTTAATCCCTATATTATGCCCATACACTACTTCCACCGAAGTGGAGCTTATTCCCTTTAGTGTTTCCCCCGCATTCTTCAAGCTCAATTTTTCAACTTGCTTTTCCGAAAGCGCGTTCTTTCCATACTCTAGCGATTCCTCAAGTGTAAGCATATTGCCAGCTATTCTCTCAAAATTCGGAACTGAAGGAAAATACACAGCCTTTCCGCTCTTTACTGATTTAGTCCTGCCTATCTTTCCAAAAAGGTCTTTTTCCAGCCATTCTTTATACTCATTCAAATCCGTAAGCCCGTTTCCCAATACAAGCTGGGTTGTTTTTTCAAATGCTTCTTCCAATTCATTCATTTTCCCCACCTTGTATTACATCAATAATCGATGAGATTCTCTTTTTGCCCTTCAATTCCTGCGCCATTTCATTAACTAGCTTCTTCTTGAGCGCAGAATACTTGTCTACAGAAAGCTCCAGATTCCCAATACAATATCTCTTGTTCCTTAAATTAAAGCAGAACATGCAGTTTTGCGAACTCTCTACATTAGCGCAATAATAGCAGTCTGAAGAGAGGTATGTCCTTATACTTTCGAAAATCCTCTGATTTCTCCATGTTTCGCAAGTCATTATTTGAAATTTGTCTTCAGCAGTCTGAGAACATCCAAAAACATATTCGCAATCTCTAACCATCTCAGATCCATAAATATACTTCCCTCTAAAAACTATCTCGCATCCATCAACATAAAAGGACTCCAAGGCCTTATTGGTTCTCACAACATCTTTACAATTTCCCAGAATGTTATTTCCAGAATAGTATGCCCTTTCTTTTATTGCCCCAAATAAAGAATCAATATCCTTTATCTCATTCACATTCAATTCCAGATATATTTTTTCATACTCAGGAATTCCATATGAAATGAATCTAGCATTTGGAGGATAACCTTTTGTTGCCGTAACTTCCTTTCCAGAAATCGCGCACGTTGCATTTATGAGCTTCTGGACATTCTTTTCCAAGTATCCTTCGAAATCCTTCAACTCTCCAAGCTCTTCCCCAAAAAGCACTTTACAGGTGCTTTTCCACGCATTATTAATCATGAATAAACACACTCGCTTTTTATATTTAAAAACTAGCTCACCACTAGTGGTAGGCTAATTGCAAAGTCTTATAAAATCAGCCGCAAATAAATATTTATGGATATTTCAGCTTTGAGAGAAGGAGGACTCACTGATGGTGAAATAAAAGTATATTTAGCTCTTCTTGAATTAGGAAGCACAACAACAGGTCCAATAGTGCAGAAATCAGGGATCGCCCGTTCAATAATCCACCAGATTCTGGAAAAATTAATGCAAAAAGGTTTAGTTTCCTATACATTCAAAGAAAAAACCAAATACTACGAAGCAGCTGAACCAAATAGAATACTAGATTATATGGAAGAAAAGGAAGAAAAATTGAAGAAAAATAAGGAAGATATCAAAAAATTATTACCTAATCTTTCAGCATTAAGAAGACCAACTCAAGAAACTGAAGTCCACGTATACAAAGGATTCAAAGGTACAATAACTGTGCACGAACGCACATATGAAAAGCTGAAAAAAGGAGATGAATACTTTTACATGGTTGTTCCTGCATACCAACCTGGTTTTCACCATGACTATTGGATGAAGGATCATGAAAGAAGAGCAAAGGCAGGGATAATCTGCAAGATGCTTTTTGATCAATCCACAGATCCAAAAATACTTGGGAATAGAAATAGCTACAAAGGTTGCGAAGCACGATACATGCCTTTGGATATAAAACCCCCTGCCGCATTCATGGCCTATAAAG
This sequence comes from Microcaldota archaeon, assembly GCA_018813445.1. Taxonomy (GTDB): domain Archaea; phylum Micrarchaeota; class Micrarchaeia; order Anstonellales; family Bilamarchaeaceae; genus JAHJBR01. The sequence goes on from JAHJBR010000115.1 coordinate 8,818, forward strand.
ATGTGGTAATGATCGCAATACCTTCTGAAAAACCAATAACTATAGAAATAATAAATCAAGAAATAGCGGATTCATTTTGGGAATATTTCAAGGCTTTTTGGAAAAGGAGCAAACCGTTCAAAGAATAATTGCTCATTTTACTATTTCTCTTGCACCCTTACGAACCTCTTCACCGCTTTTTCCTAATAAATCCGCAATATTTGCACTGCCCGTGGCATTCATTATGGCGTTGAGTTCATCATAATAAACTGATTCATACTCAAAATACTTAATAATTGCACTGAGATTTGCGCTTCTATCTATCTCCATAATATTGTCAAAATTCCATCTTATTGGACGATACATGCTAAGTAAGTGATCTAAAAATCAAATTTGATTCCGCCAATTATTCTAGTTTCATATTCTCTGGTTCCAGTAGTTCTTACATTTTCTACTCCTACCCACCATCCTTTTTTCAATTCTTCAGACTCAAGAATTAATGAAATTTTTCTTGTATTTTCATCGACTAATGTGGTTCTGTTGTGTTCAAATTCAGCACCTAATTTTACCTTAGC
>JAHJBR010000116.1 GCA_018813445.1 Microcaldota archaeon
TTGCACCTAGTTGCTCAAGCACATCTGCAGAACCACATTTTCCTGAAACTGAACGGTTGCCGTGTTTTGCTATAGAAACACCTGCGCCTGCAGCAATGAATGCCGATGCAGTAGAAATATTGAATGTAAAGGAAGAATCCCCTCCTGTTCCGCAAGTGTCTACTAAATGAGCTGATTTAGGCTGTATCTGAACTGCAGTTTCTCTCATTACTTTTGCGAATTCTGTTATTTCTTCTACTGATTCCTCTTTCATTTTTAGAGCAACTAAAAGTGAAGCAGTTTGCACAGGAGTTATTTCTGCTTTCATTATTTTTTCCATCACAGTATGGGCTTCTTCTGGTTCAAGATTTTTTCCATCTGTGAGTTTTTTCAGAATTTCATTAATCATAAACGCACCCTAAGGAAATTTTCTAGAATTTTCTTTCCATCTTCACTCATTATGCTTTCAGGATGGAATTGTACTCCGTAAATAGGAAGGGTTTTGTGCTGAACTGCCATTACTTGATGATCGTCCTTGCTGCGTGCAGTAACTTCTAAACATTCAGGCAAATCCATTCCCACTAAAGAATGATAACGCATTACGATAAGTGGATTCTTTACTTCTTTAAAAATTCCTTTTCCATTGTGTTCTATTTCACTGGTTTTTCCATGCATTGGCTTAGTATTTTTAACAACTTTTCCGCCCAAATGAAGGATTATCCCTTGATGACCCAGGCACACGCCAAGAATAGGAATGTCTTTTATTTCTTTAATTATTTCCTTGCATATTCCAAAATCCCTTTTTATTTCAGGGTGCCCTGGACCTGGAGAAAGTACTATTGCTTCGGGTTTCATTTTCCTTATTTCTTCAATACTGATTGTATCGTTTCTCACTACTTTAGGTTCTACACCCAGGTCCCCCAAATACTGGTAAAGGTTGTATGCAAACGAATCGTAATTGTCAATTATTAGGATCATTCAAGCACCTCAAATCATTCCTCCTTCCAAAGCGTTTATCAGCGCCTTCATCTTGTTCTCTGTTTCACAGTATTCTTTTTCAGGAATTGAATCATATACAATTCCTGCACCTGCCTGCACATAGGCTTTCTGTCTTTTTGCAAATAATGTGCGTATTGAAATAGCAAAGTCGCAATTTCCATTAAATGAGAAATAGCCTACCGACCCACCATATGGGCCGCGCCTTTCCGGCTCTAACTCTTCAATTATTTCCATTGCACGTACTTTAGGTGCTCCGGAAATCGTTCCTGCAGGAAATAAAGCATTGAACGCATCAAAGCAATCTTTTCCATCAGCCAATTCTCCAACTACGTGAGAACCAAGATGCTGTACATGTGAGTATTTATGCACCTCCATTAGTTCAGGTACATTCACGGTATTGAATTTTGAAACCTTTCCAACATCATTCCTTGTAAGATCAACAAGCATAAGGTGTTCTGCTTTTTCCTTTTCGCTTGTAAGCAGTTCATTTTCCAATTTTTTATCCTCTTCAACTGTATTTCCTCTTGGTCTGGTTCCTGCAAGCGTTGCATAGCTGTCTATCTTTCTTCCTTCCACTCTTACTAGATTTTCAGGGCTGGAACCAACTATTTTCCTATCTCCAAAACTAAGGAAATACATGTAAGGAGAGGGATTGATCTGTTTAAGAAAATTATAGAATCTAAGAATGTTTCCTTCAAATGGAAGCTCGTATCTCCTGGAGAGCACAACCTGGAAAATATCTCCATTGATTATGTGCTCTTTTGCATTTGCAACCATTTCTTCGAATTTCTCTTTTCCTATATTTGCTCTTGGAACCCCTGATTCAAACGGACCAAAGAACCTATCTTCTTTGCTTAATGATATTAGCTCATCGCTTCGGTCTTCCGTATGGGAAAGATAGTTAACGCTTCTATCCCTGTGATCAAAAATTATACAGTCCTCAAAAATTCCAAATTCAAAATCAGGAAAATCTAAATTAGGCTTAGTTATTTCAGGGATTTTTTCCACATTGCGCACATAATCGTAGGAAAAGTAGCCCACTGCTCCGCCTGTAAATCCTTCTTTTTCAATTTTTATTTTTGGGATCTCCTTTGCAAGAGCCTTTATGGGTTCTTTTACATCCTGCTCTTCTCCTTCTATATCCACTACTTTCCCATAGGCACGAATATGCTTTTTTGGATTAAATCCAATAAAAGAGAAACGAGCAAGTTTTTCTTTTCCCTCTATTGATTCCAAAAGGAATGATTCCTCATATTCTCTTTGGATAAGCATGTAGAATTGATACGGATTCAAGGATATGTTCAGTTTTTTAGAAATCATTTATTCACCTTTAACATAAAATCTGTATTAGCCATGGCCCGATATATTGTCATGTGAGAAACTCCTAATTGCTTGGCAATCTCCCTTGGGCTTAGGCGTTCATTAAATAAGAGATGGACAATTTGATAAAGCTTCCGCTCGTCTATTTTCCTTTTTTTGGAATTCGAAACTGAAAACTCAGGACTGGAAACGGTCAGGTGCCCACTATCGGAGCCACCGGCAAATCACGCTGATGGTTCTTTGATTCGATTCGAAATTTTCTTTTGCTTCCATCATATTCACCTCGTGATTTGTTTTTCCAATTTAATTAGGGTAAGAAATGTTTTTAAATGAGTGTAACATCAATCGCACATAAATTTTGACATTTTCCGAATTTTTGTTTTAATCTTAACATAAAGCATATGTATACTGATTCTATTATACCTGGGGGTGAAGGAATGGGAGAACCAGCCAGTTCAATAATTGTTGTTCCATGCAAATTACAGAATGCATTGCAAACTGCTACTAGGAGGCTTGGAAAAAATGCTGTGGATGCTATTCTTAATAGAATGAAGATGGAACCTGAGCTACTTAATAGAGTAGCTGATTTTGGTAAGGAAAGCAAACGAAAACTTAGAATGAATCATACGCTTGTGTATGCCGTATCCCTACTAGACCGACGTCAGGTTGAGGAATTTTTGGATGCTGGAGCTGACCCAAATACAACAATGGATACAAATCATAGAAAAATAAAAGTCTTGGCCTGGGTTGTGGATGAATTTTACGTAAGTAGGAGATTAGGCATAAACGGCGAAATTGATATGCATAAGGCATCTGCAGTGGCAAGAATACTTTGCGAGCACGGTGCATTTCTAATGAAAAAAGAAGCTGCAAAACATCCTGATTGGAAGTTTGAGATGGGAATTTAGAAAGAAGCCTGTTTTTCATAATGCCAAATAAATTCTGCTAACCTTGACGTAGAAAGATTTAAATATTCAAAAGTACATAAATAATAACTCGGTGTTGTTTATGAAAAGAGATATGGCTAGTAAGCCAATTAGAATAGATGTAAAGGAACCTTCTCAAACGTGTTTCGGATTTGTGAAAACACCTCGTGGAGGCCAACGAGGATTATGGGTTAAAACACCATTAGTTGAACTGCCGAGACGTGAGGCTCCTGGAAGCATACCGCAAATCAGTCATCCAGGCGAATCTGACTCTGATTTTGCAAGAAGGATTGAACCATTAAGAGCTGCAGCAATGAGAAGAGGGTGAAAAAATGCATATACATATTGGAATGAGTGAAACTAGAACAAAGCAATTGCCACATTACATTACAAAACATAGGGAATTTAACGCTGAAAAGGGATTGGCAGCTGCAATAAGGCGTTGCGATCGCAAGACAGTAGAGCTTATTTTGGATTTATCTTCCGCATCTCCGCAGAAAAGAGCTGAAGCGCATAAGAAGATTGACGCGAATGAAAAACTATGTCATGCATTATATACATTAGATGTGGAAGGAGTAAAACAAGCCTTTCAGGAAGGCGCGGATACGCATGCAGAATTGGGTCCATCAGGTTACACTGCATTCAAAAGTGCAGTGCACTCACTTGTGCTCGCGAGAGGGACTCAAAAATATGAAAAAGCGGACGAAATTGTCAGGTTATTTGAAGCAAGAGGAGTAGATAGACGGGGCGAATTGCTATTTTTTGAGGATGGACCCATAGAGTGCTGAAAGGCCCAATTTTGAAATAAAGCGTGCAATGAATTAAATCAAATGCCCCATTTTTTCCTTTTTGGTTTTTAAGTATTTTTCATTGTGTGAATTTGAAGGAATAAGTAAGGGAACTCTTTCAACAATTTCCAAATCATTTATTTTCAGTCCTTCAATTTTCTTAGGATTGTTTGTAATTAGTTTTATTCTGCTTACTTCCAACTGTTTCAGAATTTCAGCAGCAGTTTCATAGCTTCTTAAATCAGTTTCAAATCCAAGCTGATGGTTTGCTTCAACAGTATCAGCGCCTTTATCCTGCAATTCATAAGCCTTTATTTTATTGGACAAACCAATCCCTCTTCCTTCTTGATCTAAATAAAGAATTATTCCATTTCCTTTTTTCTTGATCATTTCAATCGCTTGCACAAGCTGTTCTCCGCAATCACATCTTAAAGAACCAAATACGTCTCCGGTTGTGCATCTCGAATGTACACGTACAAGAACTGGTTCTTTCAAATTTCCATAAATTAATGCAAGGTTATCCTTAGATGAATAGATTTTAAACTCGCCAAATTTAGAAGGAAAAAAAGCAGAATTCATTTTCTCAGCTCTTTTACTAAAGAAATTGCAGATTGTACAGCTCTTTTTGCGTAATCCTCTTTTCTTTTTTCAGCCTGCTCATTGGTTGCTCCATGGCCAATTAATCCAAGAGTAACTGGTTTTCTATATTCTATAGAAAGTTTTGTGAATGCCTCTGAAGCAGTCTCAGCAACAATCTTATCGTGCTTGGTTTCCCCTTTTTTCACAAAACCCAAGCAAACAATAGCATCAACTTTTTTATCTTCAAGAGATTTCATTACTAAAATTGGCATATCATAAGCACCCATACATTTCATTATCGAAACTGACTCTGCATTTTGGGATTTTATCTCTTCAATTGCGCAATTTAGCATCGCATCGCTTATTTCCTTATTGAATGTGGAAACTACGATTCCGACCCCTATTTTTCTCTCTGTGCCTGGAATAACGCTTCCTTCATCCTCTTTTCCTTGTCTTATTCCCTTTCCGGCTAGTTTAGTCAATTCATTTGGATTACTAATGAGAAGAAGGGCATTTACTGCGTGCTTTCTTGTCCTATTATCGCAGATTGAATAGAACTCTTTTTCACTCCAACCTTCTTTTTCATGCACAAAAACTTCTATAATGTGTCTTCCAGTAAGGATCTTTGCCTGCATTATTCCCAAGGAGGCTTCATGGGCGCATTGCAGATCAACAGAAGCACCACCAACCATCCCAAGAGCCATGCATATTTCACATCCAGAATTCAAAAGTTTCAGGCATTCTGGTGCAAGATCCTTTATACCTGGAACGGTTGTTCTTACTATCTCAAGATCCTTACTGTGCTTATTCAATTCATCAATTGCAAGCTCGCCCATGTTCACTCTTGAGAACATCGTATCTACAATCCCAATCTTCTTTTTTTCATTCATAAAGATCACATCCTTCAATAAATGGAATATTATTTCTTTCAGCGTATTCTTTTGATTGTTTTTTAGAAAGGGCTTTTCCTTTTCCCAGCATCTCACATAAGACCATGCACCCACTCATTCCAGCTCTCTCAGCAAGCGCAAGCGCAAGCTCTGTATGTCCTTTCCTATTTTCAATTCCTCTTCCGATTAAAAGAAAAACATGACCAGGGGAATAAAAATTATTTTCAAATTCCTTTTTTGAATTTTCTGATTCACATAGTTTTGCAAATTCTGAAATAGTGAGTGAACGGTCATTATCCGTAATCCCAGTGTATACATCTTTATGGTTGATTGGAATAGAGAATGCAGGTTTGTCTCCATATGCAGTTTTTTTACAAGTTATTTTAGAATAGCTGGAATTTTCCAAGATATCAGTCATGAAATCTAATCCGAGTTTGGATGCAATACTGCTGCCTATTGCAAGGCAAATCAGGCCTCCTGCGTCTTTTCTAAGCAATTCGATTCTTCCAGGAGTTATGTTTTTTGCAGATAATACAATATCAGCTTCACCTTCTCTTTCATCCCCATCATAGATTACCGCAAATCCGCCTTTTTTCAATGAATCAGCGGCGTCATTCAATTTTTGCATAACTATATATTGGTAGTTACTTATTAATAAGTAATTACAATATAATTGGTAATCATCTTATTCCATAAAATCGTACTATTTTTTAAACACATTTCAACACTAATTCTTTATGCAAGATGCTTCTAAAATGCCGAAAAGAATGGCACTTTTTATAAGGAAAATGGAAAGCAATGGATTCCAGATGAAAAAACTAGATGTAAAACTAAGTAGTGCAGAAAAACAAGAATGCCTTGCAAACGGCACACGCGCAAAGCAAATGGGCTATATCCTAAAAGCGTATTACAAATTTAGATCTTTTTTCAAAGACGAGATGAAAGGAACATATTTTCCAGAAAACATCTATGTGTTTAATAGGAATCAGAATGGTGAACAGTCAAATTTCTTTGTTTTCGCAAGATGGAATTGGAGCAGGGGAGTAGAACTTATGTATTCTAATCCACTTTCCCCTGAAAAAGGCGGAACGAAGCTAAAGAAA
>JAHJBR010000117.1 GCA_018813445.1 Microcaldota archaeon
CAGGTTTGCTCATATAATTCTGCAAATTCCGAAGCCATTATTCCTGGCTCTCTGCAATAGAGGTATTTCTCATCTTTTTTCTGATCAAAATATACATACCTAGTGGATTTTTCCAACGGAGAAAGCCCTATTCTCGCATCCTCCACGACCTTAGTGGCCATTATTGAAATATTTTCTAGTGCAACATGCGTTCCGGCAAGCTCAGCCACACTGTCATCTCCAAAACCAACCAAAATACGTTCGTAAAATTCCTCAGCTTTTTTAGTAGCAACAACCTTTTCAATTCCTTGCTCAACCTGATGGTTTACAAGCTCATTAAAACCAAGACTTTTATCCAGTATAAATTCATCAAGAAGTAGCCTTCTCAAACCCTTTGTGCTTCTGGAATACCTAGAAAAGAGTGCACCGCAAACTACTTGGGGAAGATTCACAAGCGCAAAAATATCTCTATCTAGATTGGTCACAAAATTTTTCAATAGCTTTTCCTCGTCTAAAGTAAATTCCCCCATAACTATCGCTAATTATTTGCAGATTAAAAATAAAAAGGGAATAGGACAAAGTTTGCAAAAACCTTGTCCACATTGGAAAAAATTAAAAAAACAAGCAGCTTAGTAGCAATAGGAACTGCTCTTGTATTTCACAGTGAAGTCAAGCACTTTTTCAGAGTTTGCAGGTATGGTGAATGTCCATTGCACATGATTCTGAGATATCTTGGTGCTCTGCATATTCTCATCTGTGATTATCCATTCACTATAGTATGGATTATAGTGCAGAACCACATTCACGCTCTCGTTCTTCTTGTTCTTCACCACTGTTTGAATGTTGCTTGTAGATACAGTTACCTGGTCTTTGTCTCCTGCACAGAGCTGCTTATTCTCCGCACTGATTGAACTATAGGTGCAATAGACGCATTCAGAACTTGTGGAATCTACGAGCTTGCTTGCTCCAATAACATCAAACGCTCCGCCTATCCCTATTTCAAATTCCTCTTCAACAGGAGTGTCGCTTATGCTATTTTCTCCAACAAAGTTGTTATCGTCAATTACAGTAACAACTCCTCTTGGAATAGCAACTCCCAAACCATTTGCAGCACTGTTATTTATCGTCAATATTACAGAAAGCGGATTGTAATCAGTTCCATCTCCATAGCTGCTTACTTGCATCTCATAGGTTTTCTTTACAGTGTTCACATTCTTTTCAAATAGATTGAACTCGCTGTGGCCTTGCACCAAGTCCACTTTTCCCAAATCAAACCTATAATACTCTGAAGTTGAGGTAGGGGTGTAGCTCGGAGCGGCTTCAGCAACGCTTCCAGATAAGCTATCCATGGCCTTGTTTGCATACAAATAGTCATAGTCATAATAGTTGTAGCTCCTGTACTTGTTCACATCCCCGAAGACAAGGGAAAGCGAAACATTTTGGTATTCCTTCACGTTATTCTCTATAGCACTATAGAGCGATAAAGTACCGCTGTTCCCAGTCAAATAGAGCGTATATCTTGGTCCCCAAGAAATACTGTTAAGGAAATATGAAAGTTTTGCATCGCTGTTTGTTGCGCTTATCCTGAACATTATGCTTGCATTCTCATCCTTCATTTCTCCATCAAAACCAGGAAGCTGATAATATGTCGGGGTTATTATGTACAAATCATTTCCAGCCTTTACATATGCTTTTCCATCATATTTCAATAAAGTTCCAGTAACTTCCTTTCCATTAGAATCAAATACTGTGACTTCCTTTCCTACATAGGATGAAAGCAATGTTGATTGACTGGTCCTATTAGCCGCTTTAATATATTGACTAATTACGAATCCGTTCGCAATCCTTAAATTTATTGAACTAGAGTCTATTCCAGGAGGAAGCTCAAAATTAGCCTCATTCCCATCCACAACTACATCCGCAGAATAGTATCCAAAATTATCATAAAGCACTAGTCTTTCTCCTTTCACCTGCGCAGGCGCAAACGAATAGAGCATGGCAGCACCAACCATGAGCGCTGCAAAAACTATCACTAAAGTTTTCCTAGAAACCATGAATCTCACCAAACATCCTTCGTTCGCAGGTTTTAAATTAATATTGGAAATGTTTGGCAGCTATGAATAATCGCTTTACCTTACAGCTTTCTTTTTTTGATCCGCTTGCAATTTCTTCAGTTCTGCATCTATATCAGTTCCCATGTCCCGAATCTCTTTCAAAAGATCAATATCATTTCTCATATTTGGACTGGTAACATTCTCACTACTTACCTCCAGCCGCTTAATCAAATCTAAAGCCATGGATTTAGCATTCTTTAGATATGAAATCGCCTTCTTTCTATCAACCGATTCTATGGTTTCCGCAGCTTTCATATGTTCTTCAATTGCAAACCGGCTCTCACCAACATAAGCATAGCGTCTTGCCGCGTTCTCACGGCACTCGGCAGCACGAACCCTATCTATTAGCCCAAGAAGATTTGCTGCTTCTCTATATGCCGATGCAGATGAATCGAGTATCGGTTGCTCAGAGAACACAGCTTCTGAAATTCTGGCAGATTCAATATATTTTTCCGCAGCTCCGGCCGGATCGCTGCCTTTAATGAGCGCTGCTGCATCCATATAATATCTAACTGCATCCGAAACCCTTTTTCCGCCAGCGTTTTTTGATGCTTCCGCAGCTTTTACAAAACATTTGGCTGCTAGGCCAGGATTAATCCCCTCTAGATTCTTTGCTGCTTCCACATACTCATCTGCCGCCCTGGCATACTCACCAGTTTTAATGTACATATCTCCTGCGACTATAAATTCAGCAGCTATCAGGTCAGATTTTCTCCCTACTATGGATTTTAGGTCCACCATGTTATTCACCCACAATTTTATAGCTTCCCAATAGATTCAGTTACGCATCTTAGCTTTCCCACGGGTTTCGCTTTCCAGGTTTGATATTCCAGCGATTATTTTAGCCTGATACTGTGTTAGAACAACAATTGAATCACTCAATTCTTTTATCTGTCCAGACCGCCCGGTTTTTTCCTTAGGATTATCTTTCATCCTTGTTTCCAGCTTATCTAGGTCATTCTGTGCTTTTAGCAAACCCACTGCAGTGAACGATTCGGCTTTTTTCAAATAGCCCAGAGCGGTTTTCGGTTCCACCTTTGAGATCATCTCAGCTGCCTTGTGGTATAATAATCCTGCTATGGCCTTTGGATACACTCCACCTATATCTTCTAATAATCCGCCGCCAATATTCCCTGTTTTTACTATGATGCTGTCGGGCATATCCAGAACTGTTTCAGCAGCCTTTTTGTATTCCTCCGAGGATTTTTTCGGATCTGTTTCAGCAAGCCATTCCCCAGACTGTGCATACGAATTCATGGCATCTTCATAACGTTTCAAGGCTAAATTAAGCAAGTCCTTTTTAACATATTCTGCCGCAGCTTTCCTATACGCATCAGCAGCCCTTTCACAATAAGTGATAGCCATATTCAAATCACTCTGTTTAAGCATTCCAGCAGCTTCATCGAATGCCTTTCCAGCCATGCCGTATTTCTTTGTGTTCAAGTACATATTTCCCTCTGCAACAGTTTCTGCTATTTCAGGATCTATTTTAACTGGCGTTGGACTTGCCATTTTTCATCACCTTTATTTCACTTTTATTTTTTTAAGCGTCTTTGCTTCCAATCTAGATATTTCAGAATCAACTTTGGATAAATCCTCACGATACGCGGAAAGGTTTTTTGTCATGCCCACTATTTGCCAATCCAAACCGTTTATTTCACCCGGATCAGCTGCCTTCTTTCTTTTTGCCTTCGCTTCCTCTATTCCAGTTTCAGTATTCTTAATCGAGGCAATCAAAAATGCTCTCCCTATTTTAAAATATTCCAAAGCCTTTTTTGGATCCTTTGCTGAAATTGTCTCAGCTGCTTTATTATAATCAAACCATGCCCCGAATGCATCTTGGTTTTTTGCATAAACTTTGGCAGCCTTTACATAATATGCAGCAGCCTTTTCAGGATTCTTTTTTTCAATGCAGTCTGCTGCATGTTCATAGCATACGGAAGCCATGCTTAGTTGGCGCTCACGCGTTGCTTGTTCATAGGCATCCCCTGCCTTACCAAAATACAGTGCTGCTAATTCCGGATCACTATTCTCTAATCTTTGAGCCACTTCCTTATACTTCTTCCCAGCATATTCATAATATCTATATTTGCCAAAAGAATCTTTCGGATCAGAATCCGCAATTTTCATAAACTCATCTGCACCCGCAATTGCCTCGGCTATACTAGGTGGGAGTTTCACGGGTTTCGCTTTTCTTTGGTCCGTCATATTCAATCACAATACTATTATTTTTTCAATTCAACTGTAAAGTATATATATGGTTGATATGGTCAAATTGTGCGGTTTTTGCAATAAAAGAAACGATTCAGAATTCCCAGAATGCAAGGATAGCTACTGCTTCATCTGCAAAGGCGCAAGTGCAAAATTAGAAGAAATGATTGCAAAAGCTGCAAATCTAATTCCTTTGGAATGGAAATCATTTTCAATAAGCACGGTAATCCCTAGAAAGATGATGGCTGCTGAGGAATCCGTTTGGGATTTCAAACTTGGAAGAAGCATTAAGGATGACTTCAACAAAAGAATAGTAAGCGATCTTGTGAAAAAAACTAATTTGGATTACGATGTTCTGAAGAGCGATGGAAAGCTGATTTTTGATTTTGAAAAGAACGAAGTAAGAATTGAAAATTCGGACATATTCATTTTCGGAAGATACAAAAAAGAAAAAGCAGGAGTAGCCCAAAGCGAATGGATTTGCAGGAAATGTTCTGGAAAAGGATGCGAAACCTGTGATTTTCTGGGAAAGAGGGATTCAATAGAAGAAACATTATCAGAAGCAGCACTAAAACTTTTTAATGCAAAAAAAGCAGATCTACACGCTTCTGGAAGAGAAGATATAGATGTGCAAAATTTTGCAGGTCGCCCTTTCATCTTAGAAATAAGAAAACCAAAAAAACCCAAAATCACCATTAAGGAAGTTGAAAAAGAAGTAAACTCAAACAATACAGGCGTACTAGTACAAGATCTGAAATACGTTTCCAATTCCAAAGTAGCTTTGGTTTCAGATTCCCATTTCGACAAAGCCTATGAAGCAGAAGTACAAATACAAAATCCATCTGATTCAGATATTGAAAAAATACTTAAACTAAAAGGAACCGTGCTAAACCAGCACACACCCATTAGAGTAAAACACCGAAGAGCAGACCTAATTAGGAAAAGAAAAATCTTGGACATCAAAGTACTCAAACATAGTCCATTAACCATTTACATTCTTGCAGAGGCAGGAACATACATAAAAGAACTAATAAGCGGCGACGAAGGAAGAACAAAGCCTAGCATTTCTTCGGTACTCAACAAAGAAGCGAAATGTATAAAGCTTTCTGTTAAAGAGATATACGATGATTTCCTTAGGGAAATGATGGGAGAAGATGATTGATCAATGGTTTTTCCAATATTTGGCCATGCAAGGCGAACCTTTCAGAGTGCTAATTGCAATGCTGGGCACTGGAGCAGCGACTTGGTATGATCTTACAAATAACAAAAATGTTCCAGATAAATTGCTTTATGCATTTCTCGGATGCGCATTTTTAGTAAACATTGTCTTTTTCCAGCAAGACGTATTCATTTACGCATTAACCATTGCAGCTCTAATGTTTATCCCAGGGTATTTACTCTATCGTTTTGGATACATAGGCGGTGCAGATGTATATGTTCTAACTGCCATTGCACTTGCCCTACCAGTATTTCCATCAAACATCGCTATTATTGCCAACGTTCCTCTTGTGCTTTCAGTAATAATCTATTCCGGAGTTCTATTCTCCATATATTTCCTTTCATTTGTCCTATTTAGAGTAATATTCAAAGGCGCAAAAGGAAAAATGGAATACATGCTTGTAATTCCACCCTATGCAATAATGCTTTATTTTCTTTATACAACTGGTTTTTTCAGTCCGGCATACTTAGTAATTCTAGCGTTATTGGTAATTGCTTCTGTTTTGTTCATGGTCTATAAAGAAGCGATGATGAAAGAAATGAGCGAGCGCATCCCAATTTCCAAAGTAGAACCAGAGGACATTGCGTCCTTGGAGCTCATGCAAAAGGATGTAAAAAAATATTCGATAAAAAGGCTTTTGGACGAAAAGGAAATCGCAAGACTGAAAAAAGCAGGGCTAAAAACCATTACAGTATATACAAAACTACCTCCTTTCCTCCCATTTGTGCTCGCGGCTCTTGCGATTGCAATTTTATTGGGGGATTTGTTTACGAATATGTTCCAGGTGATCTGAATGAGTATTTACACTAAAAACGGAGACAGCGGCGAAACTTCCATACTTGGAGGAAAAAGAATTCCCAAAGATGATCCAAGGATAGAGGCAAGTGGAAAAGTAGACGAGCTTAGCTCAGTAATTGGGCTAGTAATTGCATTTTCAGATGATGAGGAACTAAAAAAACTTTTATCTGAGATTCAGATGACTCTTTTTGTAATTGGGAGCGATCTTGCAACAGCTTCAGGAGACAAGATTTCAATCCCAAGACTTTCACCTTCAAAAGTTAACATAATTGAAGCAGAAATAGATAGAATAGAAAAAGAGCTTCCTAAAATAGACAGTTTTATACTCCCAGGGGGAAGCAAAACCGCATCCATGCTTCACCTCGCGCGCACAATCTGCCGCGAAACCGAAAGAAAAGTTATTTCGCTTGCAAAAAAGGAAAAGCTGAATGAAGCTATTCCAGTTTACCTAAATAGACTAAGCGATCTTCTTTTTATGCTTGCAAGATGGATAAACCGAAAGAAAAAAGTACCAGAAACTCTTTGGAGATAAATTGAGGATGAATTTGAATGGAAGTAATAATCATTATGCAGTATGCGGTTGCGTTTGCAGCATTATATATCGCAGTATTCTTCACTCTAGTTTATTTGAAAAACCTTAGTAAAATTCCGCATGAAAAACACATAGAATCTGATTGGGAACCCAATGTCACCGTGCTAATCCCAGCATATAATGAGGAAGCCGGAATATCAAAATGCATAGGATCTGTACTTTCCCTAGACTATCCAAAAGAAAAATTAGAAATAATAGTTCTTGATGATGGATCAGTAGACAACACTGCGGAAATCGCCAATAGCTTTGGACCAAGAGGAGTACAGGTAATAAGCAAAAGCAACAGCGGAAAAGCTGATTC
>JAHJBR010000008.1 GCA_018813445.1 Microcaldota archaeon
AAGACCAGCAAGAAACACAATAATTAGAATAATTCATTCTTTTGGAGAAACCACAGAACTAACTACTGATGAGAGTGGAAAAATAATATTCATACCTATGGAAAAAGGAGAATATTTCATTTCCTCAGAAAGAAAAATAAGCGGAGATGCAAAGTTCGAAGTTAATGAATAGTTATACTTATTATCTTTTTTAACCACTATAATTAAAAAGTTTATTGCTCTAATTTACTTATGAATACTCAAAAGCCAGTTAAACCGCCGCCATTACCAAATACGCCACGTCGTTTTGGTCGAAGAGGATTTATTGTGGCTACAGCAGCGGGTGCAGGCGCCGCATTGGTTGGTCCAAGTTTGTTAAGCCCAGCGATACGCTTGGCATCAGAATTTTCCAGCCCTTTGTTTGAAGGCATTCGTCCCTCAGACGAAGATGCAGAGAGTTTCAAAATTAGACTCGCCAGCTGGAAGGAAGCTAAAAAATACACTGAAACCATGCTTGATAAAGGCGTCTTCTTCAAATGTCCACTCAGTGATGTACCTGAGTTATCTGTACTCAATCAAAATCCTGTAGGAAATTCCATCCTAGATAATCTTTTAAAAAGGAATGAATGGGCATTTTTCATGAGCAAGAAACCAGAATATACTGCTCTTGCAGTCGTAAACCTCCAAGTACCTGATTTGGATACTGGATTTATGGCCATTGGAATACCGCCATATTTAGATTTATCAAGACTTTCGCTTGATGTGATTCCAATGCCAGACGATGATCAGAGATCCATTGTCTTTATCACATCTAGGGATTCCATAACTTTTATTTTTTCAGATCCGGCTGGAAGACTCATGTCAAGAACAATGGATATATCTGATACTGAATTTGCCAAAACCCCAACGCACTATTTTTCCTATGAACCTATAGAAAAACTTGACACCAATATACTCAATGTGTTTTCTTCAGAAGCCCGCCTATTCGCAGGACATAAAATAAGATTAGATCTCATTATGCTTATGGAACTATTCCTTCATGCACCAAGCGAATCTCCTAGGCAAGATGCTCAAGATATTGACCTGGGTAAAATACAAAGCGTATAATACTCTTGCTTCCAATATTCATCAAATTGGTGATTATAATGGATCTAGAAAAGAAGATTGAATTAGTTTGCAGGGCACCTACTGAGGAAGTAGTTACAAGAGAAGATCTTAAGCAAATTTTTGAAAATTATTCAGCACCAAACCATTACATAGGGTTTGAAATTTCTGGAAAAGTGCATATTGGGAGCGGATTAATGACCACTTTAAAAATAAAGGATTTCATGCAAGCCGGAATAAAGCCCACAATCTTTCTTGCAGATTACCATGCATGGATAAATGGAAAATTAGGAGGAGATTTGAAAAAAATACAGGAAGTTGCTTTAGGCTATTTCAAGCATGCGTTCGTTTCCCTAGGCTTAGATGAAACTAAGGTAAATTATGTGCTTGCAAGCAAACTTTACGACGATGATTACTGGCGCATAGTTTTGGATATTGCAAGAAGCACCACCATAAATAGAATTTTACGCACAGTCACGATAATGGGGAGAAAGGAAACAGAGGCAACCCATGCATCAGCCATATTCTATCCAGCAATGCAGGCAGCAGACATACTCAAATTAGATGCACAAATTGCGCATGCAGGAATGGACCAGAGAAAAGTGCACATGCTTGCAAGAGAGGTTTTTGCAAAGATGAATCAGAAAACATTTGCAGCAGTGCATGGCCATCTTCTTCCAGGTTTGCAGGGAATGGAAAGAATGAACCCTGAGCAAGGTGCAGAAGATGCAAGAATTGATGCAAAAATGAGCAAAAGCAAGCCTTCATCAGCCATTTACATCCATGATTCAGAAGAAGAGATAAAGAGCAAAATCTCAAAAGCGTTCTGTCCTGAAAAAGTGATTGAGGGAAATCCAATGATTGAATATGCAGAATACATATGTATGCGAGATAAGCCTTTGAAAGTGGAAAGACCTGAAAAATTCGGAGGGGATTTAGAAATTGCATCTGCGGATGAGTTGAAGAAAATTTACTCTGAAGGAAAATTGCACCCAATGGACCTGAAAAACGCAGTTGCCAAAGAATTAGTGATACTGCTCAAACCTTCTAGGGATTACTTTGCGAATAATCAGCAATACATCGAACAGATAAATTCCGCAACAATCTCCCGCTGATTTTTTGAGATTTTTTCTTCGATGTTTGATTTATATACTTTACTATCTAAGAATATGCATGCAAGGTGGAAAAAACTTCGCTGCATCATTACTACTTATATTGCTAGTTTCTACTTCATTTTCTGCTTCGATTCAACTTACTTCTCCTCTAGATAACGAGACGATAGATGACGAGATTGTAGTACTTTCATTTATTCCATTCTTAGATGTAGATGAGAATACTACTTGCAAAATTTATTTGAATGATCTAGATGTAGGTGATTATCCTGCAGAGAATAATACCGAACAGGTAACCTATCTCGGTGGTTTAGAACTCAATACATATTATTGGTATGTTGAATGCATTGATGGAGATTCAACTATTCTAAGTGAAACCTATTCATTTATTGCAGGGAGTCCTCCAATTGGAGTAACCGTATGGATTCCACCTCCTCCGCCCCCTCCTCCGCCCCCGCCCGCTTTAGGAATATCGTTTGTTCCTCCAACCCTTTCCAACGGCTCTATAACCTCAAATACAAATATCTATGTTAACGCAAGCATTGATTCGGCTTCGCCCATAGATAATGTGACGTTTAATTGGAATGGTTCCAAATACCTACTTCTAGATGATAACTTATGGATAGCGTATAATTTCGATGATGTTTCGGCAATAGGGGATACAGATACTCATTTCACGAATATCGCAGGGGATTTAGATGGTGCAGGGTACAATGTTGCAGGCGAAAGCGGATTTATTCCAGGAGTTTTTGGAAATGCGATGAATTTCAGCGGTCCGGAAAACACATATATCCTGGTGGCTTTTGATTATGCCAGTACAGAATTCACAATTCAATTCTGGGCATTCCCAAATAATGATTCTAATTGCACTCGCTGGCTTTCTGGAGGAAATAAAAGGGCAGTTATCTCAGGTTGCCAGCCAGGCAATTTCAACGTCTACCCTTATCCAACTGGAGACTCTGCAGATACAAATATACCTATGTCCTTGAATGAATGGCAGCGCATAACAATAACAGGCGACGCTTCCAGGACGTATGGATACAAGAACGGTGTGCAGATTTTCAATGTTTCAGGCAGCTTAAGTAGCACAGATATGCTGAGCGGCTATTGCATTGGAAGCATAGACTGTAATACTGGGGATTCCTTAGATGGGGCTATGGATGAATTAAGGCTTTGGACTAGGATGCTCAGTCCTGAAGAAATCAGCCAAAGCATGGATACCGTTTTGAAGCAGGACCTTCCATCTACTTGGATTGTTTCAGCTAACAAAACCGGCCTTTCCACAGGCACATACTCATTCGAAGTTTCTGCAGCCAATCACAATGCATCAAATGCCAGCTTGACCAATTCCAATTCCACAGGAATATACTATAATACCATTTGGGAAACAACTGATTCATGCACTGGTGCTTCGGGCACATTTGAATGCGGAGATGTGATAAATGAAAGTTGCAATCTTACTGGAAACATACAATATCCAGGAACATGCTTTGTAGTTGAGGGCGATGATGTTGTATTGGATTTCGAGGGTTTCACTATTTCTGGAGATGGCTCTCCCAACTCTTTTGCAATTATAGTAAATGGTTCATCCAATGCTGAGATACGTAACTGCGCAGTAAGCAATTTCACAGGCGCAGTCTACATTGCCCCCAGCTCCTCAAACAACACATTCATAAATATAAATGCAATCGATTGCGATTTAAGTATAAAGGACGATAGCGGAGCAGGAACCCTAAACTATCTGATATACAATAATATTTTTGGGGAGATCGAATGGACTGATTCTTCCCCAGGCGGTTTCCTTTCCAACCTTACTTTTACAGGAGAACTGTCTTTCCCTGGGACAATTTCAATAGGAAACAATTCAGCCTATGTTCAGGCTGGACATTCCGGAACAATCGGATCAGCTGCAAACATCACTCTGAATCAGATTGGCGATCGGGGTTTCCTGGATCCGGTGATACTCAAGAACACTGCCCCGTGTGCAGATTGCCATAATTTTACCGCGCTAGATGCTGAAACAGTAATATTCAATGTCACTGGGTTCAGCAATTTCAGCATAGGGGATTATACAAACGAAACATCTCAAACTCCTGACACTTCCAGCTGGTGGATGCCATTTCGCGATTTGAACCGCTCTGGCTATTATCCGGGAAAAATAAACGAAATTGTTGAACCTGGAGTGCTATGGTCTTATAATGCAACTCCAGATGTAGCGCTATGCGGATCAATTGGAGGCTTTGCTCCAATAGTATTTGATGATAAAGTATATGCTGGAAGGGGAAGATGCGTATATGCATTTGAATTGGATGGCACCCTTCTCTGGAAAAGGGAGATAATCAGCAATCCCGCATGCTATGCGCATTCAATTGCGGCAACCAATGCAGGCGCGCTTTATTTAACTATGGAAAACTGTTGGGCCTGCAAGGTGGATGCCTCAAACGGAGACCCTATCTATTGCGCTGCTACCGGTTCTGATTCCAGGTCAAATGCATTGGTGGATAGCGGAATTTTTGTTTCCAATTCCATACAGCGCATTTATGGATTATATGTGGGCAACTGGACCAGTGCATGGATGGCGGATCCAGGCCATTGGTTTTATGAACGGATATCAGTGGACAATGGAAGGATGTACACTGGGGATGATGAAGGCAGGATTGTTTCTTTATATACGAATAATGGAACAACAAGATGGAGCACCACTCTTCCCAGTAATGGGGGCGCAGGAGCTGTTTCTTCAGATGATATTTATTATATACTTGGCAGTGGGGGATTATTTGCGCTCAATGCTTCCAATGGAAATCAAATTTGGAATTTCACAGTTAGTTATTCTGGTGCGGCTACTCCTGCACTTGCCCATGGGAGGGTATATTTTGGTTTTGTGGATTCAAGGTTCTATGCATTGAATGCAACAACTGGGGCGCACATCTGGAATACCTCTATCGGCGCCTCCTCAGTATATCCAACAATAACCGAAGATGAAGTGATATTCGCCGGACTCACCATACTGAATGCCACAACCGGGGAAAAGATATGGGAGCGCCCGGTGAACAATGCCAGCGTTGGATCTTTTATCATTGTTGATGGCCGGCTTTTCACAGCCAATGGATATATGTTATATGAAATCGGAAATGTCCCAATTCCTCCTTCCTTCAGTGGCAATTCCTCATCCACGGCCCTTGTAGGCGCAAACGCGACATTCTCGCTTTTGGTTAATGACAACTATGCGTTGAATCCAAATGGGTATTATGTATTCTCAACAAACAACAGCGGTGTATGGGTCAACGATACCCCTGTCTCATTCACATCCACCCCGCAGTGGGCAAACGTATCCAAAATCCTGAACGATACCCCTGGACTAACCATTGGGTACAGGTGGTATCTTTACGACAATAAGAGCCTGTTGAATGTCACACCAATTTATGAGCTTAATACCTATGATGTGCACGGATGCGTTGGAGAGAATTACACCTTCCAATGCGGAGAAAGGATAAACCAGAGCTGCACGTTTGATATCAATATAGATTCAAACTCATCCTGCTTCACAATGGCCAACAACACCAACATTACCGTAAATTGCGCAGGCTTCAATCTTACTGGAAACATGAATGGAACTGCTTTCTTTGCTAGAAATATTACTGGATTAAATATAGAAAACTGCACAATAAGAAATTTCACAACTGTATTCACTATTAACAATTCCGCAAATGTTTTGCTTTCGAACTCTTTAATATTTGGAAATAGAACTGGATTAGGGCTATCTGCCAATTCTGTCAATGGCCTTATTGTAAGAAACCTTTCCTTTAGGAATTTCAGCACTGCGATGCAATTGAACTACCTGAACAATAGCCTGATAACCAACAATCTAATCAATGGAAATGCCGGACAGCTTTCAGGGATCTGGACTTTTGTAGTGCAGAACTCCAATTTCACAAATAATGTGCTGAGTTTCAATAATGCAACTGAATCTTTATTTTACATATCTTATTCACCTGGTTGCAGATTGGAAAACAACATATTTGATAATAATAGAGTGCAGAATTCAGGAGGCGCAGGATTTCTTGTAATAATCGCAAATCCAGGCGAAACCCATGTAGTAGATAGAAATAATTTTACTAATAATACTCTTATAGATGGCTTTTCAGCAGTAGGGGTTCATTGCGATAGTGTAAGTACTATCTCATTAACGAATAACATATTCACAGGAAACACCTATTCAGGATGGGGTTCTGCTTTGCTGGACATTGCATCTGACAACACAATTATTTCC
>JAHJBR010000118.1 GCA_018813445.1 Microcaldota archaeon
CTACTTCCCTGGGAAGCTCTTCGGAAATGGTTGCTGCGATAGTTTTTACATTGTTTGCTTGTTTACAAGGTGTTTCTCTTTTTCTAATGAAGAAACCAGTGGAGAGATTTGCTCAGCTTGCGAGCGTTGTTTTTGCAGGAGTGGTTGTTGCTTCAATATTGAAATTGATTTTCTATGGGGGAATGGGCGAATCTCTTCTAATACTTACTGGAGCAAGTGTTGCGCTTCTCTGGGCCTTGCATTTTATACAGAAATATGTTGCTGAATTTAAGAATGAGGTTTATGCACTAGGCGGAATCGTGCTGCTTGGACTGGTTGTTCTTTTCCTTACTCCTATTGGGGAGAAAGTTAAGAGCGCTGCAGCAGGGGCAGTGGGAGTTGCGCAGTTCAACAATCCTTTATCCAAGACCATTGCAGAACAAGGAGTAAGCGGGGCAGTTTTTGAGCCCAATTTAGGATTTATAGGTTTGGTTTTGAATAATGGAGTTTATGGAATTATTGGGATTGTGACTTGGATTCCTTCTGCCGTTGTGAATTTGGTTTTTCAATTATTTACTACAGTAATCAATCTATTCTTAGGAACTAAGCTTGAGTATGCTGCGCTGGATCCGCGCGCTGATTTCATTAGCAATTTGTTTGATGTTTTTGGGGCAAAGGAGAACAGCATGCTTCTTGCGCTTTTGTTTTCATTCCTTGTTGCTTCCTGCTTGAGTGCATACAGAATGTTTGTGAAAAAAGAGGATACTCCTCTCTGGTTCTTCATTGCTTTGGTGCTTCCCATTTCCCTTATAGGACTAATTAAGATGAAATTTGTCATCTATTTAGGATATGTGGTTGCAATGTCCACTGCATTTACTTTTGGGGAAATAAGTATTGCCTTATCCTCATTATTGAATAATAATAAATGGCCATTGCATCTCCTGCTTGTAATTATACTAGGGGGAATGGCATTCGTGCAATTTTTTGGGGCTCCAAATAGTTCAGGCTCGATCGCACCGGCTATAATGCAATCTGGTTTTTCAACTAGGTTCCAGGATAATCCTGCTGCACTTCAAGTGAAATTTACAGAGATGTGCGAGGATATAAAGCTCGCAGGTTCTTATGATGCGGATGTTTGCGAAGCTGGCACGGATTCTGTTGCATATGCTGAAAAGGGAATAAATTACCAGTATAATTCTAAGCTTTGTTATCTTTCACTTATTAATGATGTTTTCAATGCAACGGATAGTGAAAGGTTAGGTGCATCACTAAGGTGCGAACGAGTTTCTTCATATTGGATAGAAAGCATGGAATGGGTAAGAGATAATACTGATACTGATTCAAGGATAACCAGCTGGTGGGATTATGGACATTGGGAAAACTTCTTTGGCCAAAGAAATGCAGTAATAAGGAACGAGCATGTGAGCACATACATGATTGGAAATATTGCACATGATTATCTTATGGGAACTCCTGAAGAGCTTAAACAGGATATGGGAAAATATGATTCAGAGTATGCACTTTTTGATTCTGAGCTTCTTTATAGTGGAAATACATTTGGAGGAAAATATGGTGCATTGAATTACCTAGGATGTGCATTTGATAATGAGACTGGTGTGGATAAGGGCCCTGGACAAAGTGTTTGTGAAATGGAGCACCTATGGACCCAGGTGCTTGTCCCTGTATCTGTAAGCCCTGCAGAAGAATGCTCTATTTCATACACTCAAAAAGGAGTAATTGGATACTCTAATGTATGGATTAATGGAACTCAAAAGGAAAAGAAATTCTGCATAAATCCACAAACATTGGAAATGTATGATATGGATGAGCGTATGCTGGATGGAACGCTTAAGATGCATAAAGCAGAGATACAGCCTGTTGGAACCACAAGCATGCAAGGGAGAGATTTCTATTTGTTGAACCTCGTATATACAAAAGAGATGAAGTGGGTGGATAATGGAGAGCTTAAGAGCGGATGGGAAGACAGGACAAGCAAGTTCTATGATTCTAATTTGTACAATGCATTTGTGCTTGAGAATCTTCCTGGATTTGAATTGGTGTATAAGACTTCAGATGGACAAGTGAAAATATTCAAAAGGGTTTAGTTCTTACAAACCATTCTCCATTCCTATTTTTTAGGAAAATTTCCATTGGATTATCTAGAATAGTAGTTTGCAATCTTAATTCTTGAGGTTTTTGAATCCATGGAGATTGCATAAGGTTTTCAAACCAGCCTAGAATTGGGATGCAGTTAATTAACGAACCTTGCCATTCCATATTTCCTGATTTTCCCTTAAGAAAAAGATTGATTAATTCTCCAACAATTGGTATGTATTGCCAGAAAGGAGTCTTGCTTTCTTTTGGTGCAGAATCAATAGCACTCATAATATCTGTATCTGTGTGTTTTTGCAAATCTTTTAAAGAGATTTCTTCTCCTTGTTTAAGCTTTTTTATTAGTTCTGGCTCTTCAACTATTTCCAATTTCTGCACGGTTTTTGAGGGGATTATTGTTCTTGGTCTTTTATTTACCCTGTATCCTAGTCTTCCAAAAACTTTATTGAACGCTGATGCGATTGTTGAGCCTTTCTCTTCATCCTTGAAATTAAAGGTTCCATGCGTTTGCATTCCTAATGCAAAATAGGTAAGCAGATCATCTATATTGCGCATTGTGAGCTGTCCTGATTCCTTAAGCATTCTTGCATATTCTAGAAAACGTTCGATCATATCCTCTCTATTTGCAAATCCAGCCTGCTTGATTCTTGAATTAGGCATAAGTTGCGGAAGGCTTATTGCATCGCGTATGTATTGTGAATAGTCTATTCCGTCTACAAATAATTCGCTTGTTTCTTGGCCTTTTTTAGATAAGTTCTTTCTTGCCCAACCTCTTATATATTTTAAAGCGTTTAGGGTTTTAGGGCCGTATGTGCCATCTACTTCTATTTTGGGCTGATGAATATGGCCAAAATCAATCATTTTATTGAAAAGAACTTGTAAAGCGGTTATTTTGTCTGTACTGAATCCTTTATTTTTTGCAAATGCTTCAAATGCAGAGAAATCATCGTCTTTGGCCTTATCAAAGCCTAATGCGCCCATTATCTGCACTGCCCCCATTGAATTCCATTGAGATTTTTGTTTTCTGGCTTGGGGCATTATTAAACCTGCTTAACCATCAGCCTTTCGTCTTCCGAATATATTTGGAATCTTTTTCCATCGTGTTCGAGTTCTATTGGAGTTTGTAAACGTTCATAAACTCTTTCTTGTATTACTGAGGGGGGTGGTTCTTCTGCTGGGTATTTTCTTGGGCTGAATATGTTTGCAAACCATCCAACAATTGGAATACTGTAAATAAAAGAGCTTTTTACTTCATCTGGCTCTGAAGTTAAAATGTTTGCTATTTCACCCACAATCGGAATCCAGTGATACCATTTTCTATATGTTTCGCGGTTTTTTTCAGCTTCTTGTTCTAATTGAGCTTTAACCTCTCTTTCAATTGGATCAATTGCTTCGCTAATGGCTAAAGATAACGCTGGATTTTTAAGTTCTGAGTATTCCACTCCTGCAGAAAGGTCTTGCTCTTTGACTTGGAAATATTCATCATTATTTGTTTCCAGCCAAACAGCCATATCTTCAGTTGCAACTTTTTCTGATTTCATTTTATCTAAAACAGATCGCTCGCTTTGCCCATCTATATATTTGAGATTATCGCCCATGAAGCTAGCGATTGCCTTTTTTGCTTCTGCTTCATTAAAAACAAATTCCGGCTCTACTGTTTTTGTATACACTCTTTGAACTGCATATCCTCTGGATCCAACCTTTTCTACAGTTGCATTTCCAAAGTCTTGAAAAACTTTATTGAATATCTGTGCTGCTATATCTGCTCCTTTTTTAGTTCCAAAAGGATTTTTTGCTGCCAAAGCAGTATCTTTGCCTTCAGACATAAAAAATTGGTGCGCGGCTTTTAGAATTGGCTCTATCTTGAATCCAGCTGTTTTTTGACGGCCTAGGAATGCATTTGCATACTCAGTCATTTTTTCAAGGTATTGTGCTCTATCTGTAAAACCAAGGGATCTTGCTTTTGCATCGTCCATTCCGGCAATGACTTTTTTTACTAGGGCACTTACTTCATCAGGTTCCATTTTTGTTACTTGCATGCAAACACCTCTTCTTCTTTAGATTGGAAAAAAATTATTGGCTTTTCTTTTTAAGAGCTTCAATATCTAAATCAATTGCATTCAAAAGAACACCCTTATAGTTCTCATCTGTGACATTCCTCTCAATATATACTCTTTTTGCACCTGGATCTGGATAGAATAAAAGCTGAGTTATAAATTGATCCACATTTTTAGGGGATCCTTTAACAGGTATTGGAGTATCTGTTTCTTTATAGCTTGATAGCTGCCTCATAAGATTTGGGTAATCTTCTGCAAATCTTATTTGTGGACTCGCAGGTAGTCCTGATCTGGTTCTTGCTGCTGGTTCAGGTTCGTCGACATTAATAGTTCTTTCTCGTAGTACTTGTTCTACTTCAGCGGCTTTTTTTTTACCTGCAGCAACTAGGAGCTCTGTCTGCACATTGGGCGCAAGTTTCTGTGCCTTAATCCACATCTCGAAATCATCCAAATTGGCTTTTGCGTCTAATAAGAATTTTCTTAAATTCCTTCCAGGCAATGCATTCTGGTTCTCTAGGGCAATGGAAAAAATACCTGGGAACTGCACAATAAATCCTTTAAGGTCTTGGTTCTCTTTCCTCATTGCAAAAGCAGCAGCTTTTGGATGTTTTGTGCTGAACTCTGAAAAAGCAATATCTAGTTTAAATGCTTCTAAAAGAGCTTTGCGTTGTTTTGGTTCTGCAACAAGCTGACCTGTAAGCAAAGAGCTTAGTTGGTCTTGGCTGATCTTTCTTCCTATTCCCTTAAGGAAAGCGCTTGCAGATAAATCCTCAATTTTAAACATATCTTCAACATAGGCAGATATTGTTCCAAGCTGTTTGGCTACTTTGACTAATTCAGGGTATTTTTTCTCGAAATCCTTATCTCTCTTGGCTTTTTCAAGTCCATTTATATATGTAAGGACTATCCCAGATGCATTAACTTGATGTTTAGCTGCTTCAGCTCCAGATTTTACAATTCGAGGTACGATCTCCAAAGAAGCACCTACTACTGCTCCGGCCAAGCCTGCTTTTGCTGCAGGATGCCTTCTCCCTAGCCATGCAGGAACTGCTTTTAGTTTAGGTATATTCTCCCCTAACCAAGCAGGCACATTTTTAACTCCGGGTATTTTTAGTAACGTGCCTTCTAGCACCCACATTGATGCTTGTTTAAGTGCATTTGTTGCTTTTGATGCATCACCAGCACGTATTAATCCATAGGTGCTTCCAGCAAGTGTACCTGCCACCACATAATCAAAGGTGTTGCCAAAACCTCTAACCTCATAATAAAGATAGACCACAGATAATGCAGCTAAAGAAGACATAAACTTGCCTGGAGGTGTTTTTAAAGATTTGAGCTCTTCTGGAAGTTGGGATGCTGGCATGCTGCGCACGCGCTCTGCTGCTGCAAATCTTACTTCCACATCACGCATGGCTTTTGATAACAATTTCAGTTCCTCATCTTGAATCCCAGGAATCGCTTTTTTCAGCTCCTTTGCTAATAGGCTTCTGATTCCTTCTTCATCCCCCCGAACCATGGAGATTACAATTCTGTCGCATGCTTCTGGATCTGCCAAAATCTTTCTAAACATTTCCTGACCTTCTGAAAAAGTATAGCCTAATTTTTTAAGCTGTTCAACAGTATTAGGGTTTAATTTTTCAGATAAGCCTGCCATTGCTTTTTGCCTCATGCGGGCAGTCCATGCTTCAAAGGATATTTTCCCAGTGCCCAGGCCATGCATTGCACTTTGGGTTAATTCGGCTTCTGCAATCCCCGAACTTTTAAGTATTCCTAACCATTTTCCTTCTTTGGCTGATTGCTCAAGAACCCCTGCAAACATTCTTTCCGAGGATTTCAGGCTTATTCCGCCTTGTTTTCTTTCCCTTAGCATATCTTCTATTAAATCATCGGAAACGCCTAGTTTATTCATCTCTCTTTGGAACGCGTGCTTATCCATTTTTGCAAATGATTCTGAATTAAGATGTTGTTGGAATTTTTTTACTGAAGAACCAAATGTAGTTTCCAAAGTTTTTTTCAGACCTGCTATTGTTTTTTGCATGGAATCAAGGTGTTTCTGAAGATTATTTCCAGCGTAATCTATGGCCTTTGCGGGGTTTTCTCTCATAAGTTTTTCATATTCAGCCATGAACTCATTTGCACTTTTAAGGTTCACAGTTGGGTCGTACATCTGCGCCAACGTCATCTTGGCCCTTAGATCTCTGATGTTTTCGCCGATTTGTTTTACTATTTCTTCTTGACTTAGTGTAGCTTGTGCTGCTTTGGTTTTTTGAGCCATATTCAATCACCTTTCATTTTTTTCAATTCAAGGAATTCCTGTGCATTCTGAAAAAGAATTTCCATCGTAATGTCTCCATAACCTGAGTGGTTTTCTTCTAGACTATTGTATAATCTTCTTATATGAGGATTGATATCTTGCCTATCTATTCCATAATTTCTATAGAATCTATCTCTAAGATCTTCGCGAATTACTGTTGGATCGTTCCATAAAGGTTCAAGGTAAAGTGCGATTACATTTTTTGCTAGATAAGTAGATGCTTCATCATAAGTGCTGAATGTAACACCAAATTTCTTACCTAGGAGTGCAAGAGCAGAATATCCGGTTTTCAAATCAACTTTAGCCCATTCTAATTCAGAGCCATTTATTCTTACCATTTTATCATCATAATTGAATAGAGTAAATGCAAGGTTTTTTCCAATTTGATCCATGCGGGAATATTTTTCACCTGCTTTAACATAGCCATAAGCGAATAAACCTCCAGAAACTGCGCCCAGGGCTGCAGGACGGGAAGCCCGAACCAACCATTTTTGAGTGGTTGGAGAAAGATGAGAGAATTTGCTTGTAAGCCAAGCGGTTGGCCCTTTGGTAACGCGGGATAATCCCCCTATTCCTGAAAGCGCGGCCCCTGTAAGCCCATAAACCAGTCCTTCTCTCCACATTGAATCAAGCACTTGGGCCTGTATCATTTCAGAAGTTGATACTTCTGACCTAGAATCAGGAAGAAGGCCTGCCATTGCTAAATCATCAGTCATCTGGGAATTCAATTCCTTGAGTGCGCCGCTCATGGCACCTATTGCGAAATTTTGGAAGAAACTGGTTATTAACGCACGTGCTCCGAATCCACCTGGGCCGGTGAACGTGAATGCTAAAACGCTCGCAGTGTCTATTGCAAAGTTGGCCATTATCTTATTGGTTGCTGAGGCAATATCTGCTCTTTCCTTAAGAAGGAACATGAGAGTTTGGGTGATGCTGTCTGCTTCCTTAATTCCTGTGTAAATTGAATTCATGTATGTATCTACTTTCTTGGATTTTTCAACAATTTTTTTCCAAATTATTTCACGTTCTGAATCAGTGCCTGCTGATTTCAGTTGTTCCTGAAGAGATTGGATTTCGCCCAGTGTAGTTTTTATTAGGCGTACGTGCACCCTTAGAAGGTGCATGGTGTTTTTGTAGCTGTCTTCCATAATTCGGTCTGCTTTTCTTGAACGAAACGTCATGGAAGAGGTTGCTTTTGAAAGCTCAATTCCGCAAGCCTCGAACATCTTTACTGTTGAGTCAAGCACAGCCAGCATCTCCATATATGAGACAGGATCTTTCTGAGCAGTGCTGGGTTCTTTGAATTCAGGTTTTTTCAATGCCATTTGGAACAGTAGCATACATATATTTTAAGAGAAAAAAGGTTTAAGAAGGGTTTCCATTGAGCGCTTTAATATCTTTATCAATTGCAAACAAAAGAATTCCCCTTTGACCGGCATCTGTGACATGAGCCTCAATATATTTTTTTAAGTTGTTTGGTTCTTCGATGTATGGTAATAATAGAATAAGGAACTGATCAACATCTTTAGAATTTCCTTCTACTTTAATTTTGGTTTTAGTGTATTTATAGCTAGATAATTGTTTCATTAATTCTCCATATCTTTTTGTAAATTGAAGCTCGGCATTTGAAGGTGGTTCTATTGATTCTTTTGATGAGGAGTAATCCTCTTTTAAAGATGTATTTACTGCTTTTCTCTTCAAACGTCTGCCTATAATTTTTGATGCTATATTAGTAACTACACCGGGTATAATAGGGTAGTCTATGCGTTCAGGTTTGACAACTTTTGGTGCTTTTTCTACTGCAGTTTCGGCAGCTTCTGCACCTGTTTTTTTTGCTACTGTCATACCAGATCTTCTTGTATATTCATTTACAAGTTCTGTTTTAATCGCCCTGCCGATTCGGCTGGCACCTCTGAAAGGAGCACCGATTATCTTCCAACCATAATAAATAGTGTCCAAACCTGCATCTACTAAAACAGAACTAACAAGGTTGGTGTTGGCCGCAATTTTTTCTGAAAGTTCTCTGTTGGCAACTTGTTTTCTTATATCTAAAGAACGACGAGTGGTAGGAAATAGTCTTTCTCCTGCTTTTTTACCGATACCTTTAAGTTTAGTTCCTGTATGAGAAAATACACTTTTTGCACTTTCCCAACTTGCCTTCTTCAAAGCAGTTGGCATACTTCTTATGGCAAACCAAGCAGATCTACCATGTGTAATGGCTCCAGTGGCTCCTTTTCTAGCCAATGATTTCGTAGCTTGAGTTGCTATTGTGGTCTGTGCCTTTACTCCGACTCCAAAAATAGGAACAATTAGTGCTAAATCTCCAATTAAACTTACTGTAGTTGCAAGCGTCATCAGACTTCCTGAAACAAGCTTACCATCAGAATAATAATGATATGCATCTGAACCTGCCATGACAGTTCCAGTTATTGGAACCCATTCCGCAACCTTTCCAACAGTGGTATGCTCGTCTGGCTTATTTATTACTGGTATTTGAACACCTTATTTGAAGATTTTTAATGAATTCATCTGCAAATTTTTTCCCTTTGTTAGTATCTAACCATTTTTTTACTTCCTTAAAATTTTTTAAAAGCTCTGGGTTATTTTTTATCTTTTTCTTGAAAACAGGATCATTTGGATAAAGGTAATAAACAAATAGAGCATAGTTTAGTACACAACTTCCTGCTTCTCTAACTATTGCATCTTTCCTGGACTTTGGTGCAAGTTTCTGTCTCTTTCCAAATGACGAAATATACTTTTCAATCATTTCATCTTTAAACCAATATAAGTAGTCTACATGATTTATGGCTTCATCCATTGACTTTATTTCAGTCCGTTTCATGTCTTTCATAAAAATATATCTTAATACGCATATAAAGTGATGCGTTATTGTTTTTCCGAATGTTTTTAAAATGTTCGCGTCCTATTAACAGCAAACCCCAGCTTCTTCTGCTCCATTATAATTGGAGGAAATGGTGATGATTATGAACGAAGTAAAAAGCCATGAAGCACTTAAAACCGGAACAACTACCGTAGGTATTGCATCTAAAACAGGAGTCGTACTTGCAAGCGATAAAAGAGCAACAATGGGCTACCTGATTGCAAGCAAGGATATCGACAAGATTTATCCGCTTTCAAACAATATAGCAATGACTATTGCGGGCGGAGTAGGAGATGCGCAAACATTAGTAAGATGGATGCAAGCTGAAATCAAACTTTATGAATTAAGACAGGGGCAAAAGATAAGCGTGAGCGCAGCTGCAACTCTTTTAGCAAATATTCTTGCACAATACAAATATTATCCATTCTTTGTGCAGCTCCTTATAGGAGGATTTGATGGAAAAGCAAAGCTGTTCAGCGTGGATATGCTTGGAGGGATTACAGAAGAAAAGATTGCAAGCACTGGAAGCGGTTCTCCTATTGCTTACGGAGTTTTGGAAGAACTCTGGAAAGACGATGCGAAAATAACTGAGAATGCAAGAATAGCTGCAAAAGCAGTTTCCGCGGCAATAAAAAGAGATGCTGCAAGCGGGGAGCGCGTGGATGTCGTAGTAGTGGATGACAACGGATATAGAAAATTCAGCAAAGAGGAAGTCAAGGAAATGTTAGCCTGATTTTTTTCATTTTCAACAGCAGATACATAGTCGGTGGTGGGCTTGAATTACAAGGATATTGAAAAAACTGTAAATGAGATAATGCCTCCAGAATGTGAAATAGTCAAAGTGGATGCAGAAGGACTCAATATAGTCGTGTATATTAGGAATATTAGGGAATTTTACAATAAAGATCAGCTCATAAAGCATATTGCGGGGGCTGTGAAAAAGAAAGTGCTCATAAGAGCGGATCCTTCTGTGCTTATGGGAATGGAAGAAGCACTTTCTAAAATTAAATCAATTGTTCCTTCAGAAGTAGAAATAACCAGCATAAGGTTTGTTCCTGAGTTTAGCGAAGTGCATATTGAAACTCTTAAGCCTGGATTAGTTATAGGGAAGGGTGGCTCTACCCTAAAAGAAATAATGTTGCGGACAAATTGGGCACCCATTGTTTTGAGAACCCCAACCATGCCATCTTCAACTGTTGATGGGATAAGAAAAAGTTTCGTATTGGAAGCAGCTGAAAGAAAAAGGTTGCTTTCAGGAGTTGGGAAAAGGATTTGCCAGCAAATGCCTAAAAGTGATTGGCTTAGGGTTTCCTTTCTTGGAGGATTTGGAGAAGTTGGAAGGAGCTGCATGCTTGTGCAGACCAATCATAGTAAAGTAATCATAGATTGTGGAGTAAATCCAGTAACAACAGAGCCAACCAAGGCATATCCTTATTTGAATACTCTTGGTTTTTCATTGGATCAGATTGATGCTGTAATCATTTCCCATGGGCACATGGACCACATGGGATTTGCTCCTTATTTATATGCATATGGATATGATGGGCCGGTTTATTGCACTCCGCCCACAAGGGATTTCATGGCCCTGCTTCAGCAGGATTACATAAACGTATTGCAAAAAAGTTTCGGGGTTTCCGCACCTTACACTAAGAAGGATATACAAAAAGAACTTAGGCACGTAATTCCTGTAGATTATGGGGAGGTTGTGGATATCACTCCGGAAATAAAGATGACTTTGTATAATGCAGGCCATATCCTTGGAAGCGCATTGGTGCATTTGCATATCGGAGAAGGATTGCATAATCTTGTGTATTCAGGGGATATAAAATTTGGGTTTACAAGGCTTTTTGATCCTGCAAATGTTAATTTTCCAAGGGTGGAAACATTATTTGTGGAAAGCACCTATGGGGGTAGAGATGATATGACTCCGCCCAGGGCAGAGAGTGAAAACAACCTAATTAGGATAATAAATGAGACCATTGAGAAAAAAGGATGTGTTCTTATTCCAGTTTTCGCAGTAGGAAGAAGCCAAGAGATATTGTTGGTGCTTGAGGATTTCTACAAAAGAAACCCGGATTTCAATGTACCTATATACATAGATGGAATGGTTCTGGAAGCAAGTGCTATTCATACAACCTATCCAGAATATTTGCGAGACAGTTTAGAGAAAAGGATATTAGCAAATCAAAGTCCGTTTGAATCTCCACTCATTAGGGTTGCAAAAGGAGAGGATAGGGAAACCATAGTTAACGGGGGGGAACCTGCAATAATACTTGCTCCTTCAGGAATGCTTAGCGGAGGGCCAAGCTATGATTATTTGAAAAGAATGGCGGATAATGAGAAAAATACATTGATTTTTGTAGGTTATCAAAGTGCGCTTTCATTGGGTTCAAAAATCCAAAAAGGTATGAGAGAAGTCCCAATTATTGGAGCTGATGGAAGAACAGACCTCCTTAAGATAAATATGAGGGTGGAGACTGTGGAAGGATTTTCAGGGCACAGTGATCGTGCGCAGCTTATGGCATTCTTAAAGAATGTGAGCCCTACTCCTGAAAGAGTTTATACGATGCATGGAGATGGGAATAAAAGTAATGATCTTGCAAAAAGTGCATCTATGATGTTGAAAAGGGGAGTTGGTGCTCCTCTAGACATGGAAGCCATACGATTGAAGTGAATATTACGGTTATACAAACAAAAAGGTTCAAATCAAACTAAACCATATTTTGGAGCATTTTATAGAACTGTTTGGCTCTTGCTGCTTTTTCATTCATATCTGGTATTGTTTCTAAGTCCTTTATGAATTGCGGATATTGACTTGGGAATTCTTGTTTTATTGATTCGCTTATTTGTTCCAATTCAACTGCAGCAGTAGTTTTTTCAGCTCTGAGATTTTTTGCGTTTATTGCTGTTTTATTCGCGGCTGCTTTCATGGCTTCTGGATCTTTTCTTTGGTCTTTTGAAACTTGCCAGCTAGTGTCTCCTTTCTGAGCGCCCCACGCACCCAAATCCATTTTTCCCGGTTCGTCTGCTTTCTTTTTCATTTTTTCTCCCATAAACACACCTCACTTATCTTTTTTCTCTGGTCCAAGAACAAAATTATTCAGAATTGGGATTACGTAAAATGGAACTGCAACTCCTGCAATAAATCCAGTAAGTAATCTAAGGGAATTAGTGCTTTGTCTTAGGCCTATTAGCTGAGTTCCCCCATCTAATGCAATGGGAATAAGGAAAATTATAAAATAGATTAATGGAGGAACATCTCTGCTGCTTAATCCCTTGAGAAGGATGAATAGGAAAGCGCCCACTAACATTGCAACATATATTGCTAGATCGCGGGAGCATACTGGAAATTTGTAACCAAGCACTCCGTTCAGGGAAACTATTTGGGCCTTGGGAGAATCCCATATGGAATCAGGTTGTATGCAATCGGCCACTGCTCCATTTTCAAAATAACATAAGGAGCGCTCAACAAGTTGATGGCAGGTTGGTGCATAGGCTGCATGGATTAGGGAGAATGCTTCTGGATTAGATTGTGCAATTAATGGGGCAACAAGAATTGGGAACAGGAATGCAAGTAACAATCCATTATAGATTAGAAAACCCCAGTATTTTTTCTGCATTATCTCTCCTTTTTTTCTATTTCCCTTTCAGTCTCATGGACTTCCCAGGGATA
>JAHJBR010000119.1 GCA_018813445.1 Microcaldota archaeon
CAATACATTTCCTAAATAATGCATTCTATTCTTTTAGAAAAATGCGCAATGGATACGTTTCAATTACTGCTACTGATGTTGCTGTTCTTTGCGGGGAGAATACCAAAGCCTGTTTAAAGAAATATGGGGCAAAAAATCTAAGGAATGAATTTACGCATGAAATTGGAATGCGTGTACTATTGAAGAAAATAGGGGATTTTGCTTCGCAATTTGATTTTGGAATGGAAATTCTTTATTCACTTTCTGATAGGCATTATCTGAAGACGCTGATTAGGATAAAAAAAAGTGCTGAGAAGGCATCTGCAATTCCTAGAACTTTAGGCTATGTTTCCTACTGCTTCCATTGTGGTTACCGTGAGAATGGAAAATTTCCGAATAGAAAATGCATGAATTGTAAAAAAGAGATGGATTACGCCGGGCCAGTTTGGCTTGGTGAATTGCAGAATAAAAAGTTTTTGGAAAAAATGAGGGAGCTGAACTCTAAAAGAGATTATTCTGATAAAAAAGAGTTGGATAAAACGCTTGGATTACTTATTGATGAGGTTGGAATGCCGCCATTCTATTATGAGATGCATGACTTATGCAGCAGATTGGGATGCGATATCCCTAAAATGGATGTGCTGATTGAAAAGTTGAAGAAAAGAAAGTTTAAAGTAGTAAGAACCCATTTCTGTGAAAAAGGGATAAAAACTGATGCAACGCTTAAGGATTTGAAGAGGATTCTGGGCTAAGTGCACGATATTCATACCATCTGATTCTTTTTTCGTTTATAACATCTCTCAGTCTTTTTTCCTGTGGACTGACCTTAGATTTCCCGCTCTTAACTTCTACAAAAATCACTTCCTCAATTTCCTTTTCACATGCACCTTTGAATACTATGAAATCCACTGGCTTACCTATGAATCGTGCATCAGCAGGATTAAACGGAAAGTCTGGAAGATACGGGGCTATTTGTTCTGCAAATTGTCCTGCTCGTACTTCAGCTGATTTTTTTATTGCTTGCTTACGCTCATCTTCAATTCTTTTCATCCAATAGGAATTCATAGATAACCAGACCACAACTGAGGCCAATATCGCAACTGCAACAATTAGGACTAATGCTAAAATATCCTCCATATTTTCACCTAAAGTAGTTTTGAGTTAATGTTTATAATCAATGACGTGTGATCCTATTTCTTATATCGTTCAAAAGCCTATCTACGTTTGGATGAAAAGTTGTAAGCGTCGCATATAATTCAGTAACTGAAGGATACCCGATTATAGTATCTGAATTTGCAATTGAATTTACCAGCAGTCCACACCTTTTTGCTATGAATTCTAGTTGGCGTCGCATGGAAGTTGCCCAATCTCTGAAGTCATCGTAGCAAAATTGGTCATAACTAGTATCAAATTCTACCATCCCTAATCTTTTTTCTAACCATATCATATTATGCATGTGAATACGTAAAGTCTGGATTTCATTGGTGGTAAAACCTTGATCCATGAATTTGGAATCAAATGCGTTTATCCATCCAGCAAGATCAGAATCCCCATAAATCATATCTGCAACTGGATTTGAGTATATGATATCTTCTGAAGTTAATATCTTGAATCCCCTAGAATGTGCATCTTTTATTGATTTAAGGGCACATACTGCTCTTTCACCACCTCCGATAATAAGGACATTTGCTCCGAATTTTTTCAATGATTTTTCTAAGCGTGCGTTGGAAAGTATACTATCTTCTGATTTTTCTAAAATTGTATCGCTATCACTAACTTGATCAGATATCTGCTTAAGTAGTATGTGTCTAATTGGACCTGAAGAAGAGGGCTTAAATACAATTATAGGGATCCTCAGCTTTCTTGCAGCGCGAATGAGCTTCAATGTGCTTTCAATTCCTTCTCTAATCGTTCTGTTTCTGTATACAAGCCACTGTGGAAAGCCGTCTGCGGAGAATGTGAATTTCTCTTTCAGGCTTTGTTCATTTACCCAAGGAGGAGCCGAAGGCATAATGGTTTCAGAAGTGCCTATTTCTATTCCTCTTGCTTTAAATAAAGTTTTTTCCTTTACAATTGGCTTTAATGATGCTCCTTTGAGAATTTTGGGATAATGAAGATCGATCAATACAACTACGGGTTTAAATTTTACTGATTGTTTCATGTTATAATAAGTGTTATAAAGTTTTAAAAGCTTAGGTTTCAATCAAAAAAGAAAATTAATGGGCCCATTGAGAATTTCACCCATAAAATCATTCACGTTTTCTTTGTCTTTTGTCGACGCATCGACAAAAACAATATTTCGTCGGATCACCGACGAATTCTTTGGAGTGAATGACTTAGCCCTTTCTTTTTTGAAAAGAAAGGGGTATGGCTTTGAACTCAAGACCTTTCGATATCTGATAGATTGGACAGATTTCGCCAAAATGTCAACGAAACTGATTATCAGTCGAACGCTCTAGCCTGGCTGAGCTATGGGCCCAAAAGTGTTTCCTGTTTTGCGAGAGGCAAAACAGCTGTCCTTACATTTATAATCCACGCCTGGCTGAGCTATGTTCAACTTCAAAGAAGTTGACTGAAGTCGGCCGGAGGACGACTGCGTGGACCCAAAAGTGTTTTCTACAAAGAACAAACGCTCTTTGGTTTAGAATCTAGAAAATAATTGCACCCTAGGTAAACTATCTTGAAGCAAAGTATGTAGCAACCAAAATGATTGCAACTACTGAAAGATAGAAAATTACTTCCTCAGGCATAGATTTTTTATGCACTATTGTATTTAAATTGTTTATGAAAATCGCGATTATAGGGGATACACACCTAGGATATGCTAGATTCGAGGATGATTCATTCAAACAAGCATCCTATGCCCTCGAAGATGCAGATAAAAAAGCAGATGTAATAGTTGTTGCAGGAGATGTTTTTGATTCCAAGATTCCTAAGCTTGAAACAATTAAACGGGCAGTTGATATATTCTCTGGGCTTAAAAAACCAGCTTTTATGATACATGGTAATCATGAAAGAAGAAGCAAAGATATGGTGAATCCAGTGCAGCTTCTTGCCTCGCTTGGAAGGATAAATTATGTACATGGAGAAACAATATTGCTTAAGGATGGCGAGAAAACAATTTCAATAACAATGATGGGTAGCGTGCCAGAGGAACTTGCAGAATCAAGTGTGAAAAAAGTAATTGAAAGACAAGGAGGAAAAGGGGATTTCAATATTCTAGTTATTCACCAATCTTTAGAAGAGCTTACCTATTCAAAAGGAGAAGAGTTGTCTATGGAGTTCCTTTCAGGGCTTGGTTTTGACCTAATTGTTAATGGCCATATTCACAAATATCATAATGAATTGAACGGAAAGCTGCTTATCCCTGGGAGCACTGTGATTACACAGCTAAGGAAAGATGAGCAAGGTGAGAGAGGATATATCATTTACGATACTGAGAAAAAAGATCATGAATTTGTAAAGATAGTTGCAAGATTATTTTTCCATAAGGAGTTGAATTTTGAGAATGCGTCTCTTGAAGAAGTAAGACAAAAAGTAAAGGAAGAAATCGAAGGGCTGCAGGAAGGTGCAATATTTAAGATAAAGCTTAAAGGTAATTTAAAGGAAGGGCTCTCAGCTTCCGACCTTCATCTGCAACCAAAAGAAGGCGTTTATATACAGAATGAGATTGGTTTTATGAGTATGGGGGATAAGATTGCCAAACTCAGGGAAAATAGGGAGCAAAAACTTTCAATAAGGGAAAATGCATTGAAAAGGCTTGTGGAAAGGCTCAGTGGGAAGGTAAAGATGTTTAATCCAATAGAGATGTTTGAGAATCTTGTTGAAGGAGTTGATGCTGGAGAAGAATGCTTGGGGCGCGAAAAGAATAATGCTAGGGATAGACTATGAAAAAACCTAAAATATCTGTTGTGATACCCACTCTTAACGAAGAAAAGGAAATTGAACAGGCATTAGAATCCATAAAAAATCAGAAGAATGTACCTGAATATGAGATAATATTAGGAGATTCTGGAAGCACTGATAAAACACTTGATATTGCAAAAAAGTATGTGGATCAAATAGTTCATGAGTCTAAAAGGACCATTGCTGCAGGAAGGCAGGCAGGTGCATTGGCTGCACGTGGAGAAATAATGGCCACTGCCAATGCAGACACTTTTTATCCTGAGGATTGGCTTAATTCTTTAATAAAACCTTTTGAGAGAAAAGGGGTTGTTGCAGTGCAGGGTAAGGTGCTTCCAAAAGATGGGGATGTGATAGAAAAAATATTTGCAAGACATCTTCTTCATCCAGCAGCCTATTTGCTTACAAGACTAAATGTGCATTTCGCAGCTGCAGAAAATATGGCAGTAAAAATGAGTGAGTTCAGGAAATGCGGTGGATTTCATCCAGATGATATATGTGCAGAGGATACAAGGCTTGTACAACGCATAAAGGACCATGGAGAAATAGTCTATGCACCTGAAGCAAAAGCATATGTTTCTATGAGAAGAGTAAGAAAATGGGGGAAACTATATTTTACCTATTTCCATACCACTAATTTTTTGAAGACACACTTCCTAAATAAACGCCATGGAAAATACGAGGCTATAAGGGAATAATTATTGAAATAAATGGCCGGATTTTTTACTCATGTTTATTGCGTAATGTTTCCCTTCATTTTCAAAAAACAAAATTTGGCCTTTTACTCCATATATCTTTCCTCGTATATTTTCTGCCTCTGAAAATGATTCTGGGATAGTATATTCAAGTTTTCTAAAATCTAAATTTCTGGAAGAATCAGCAGTTAATCCATCATCCAATATAAGATCAGCGCACTCTTTCAAACGGGTTGGTTGTGTATCTGAATGCAAAAGCTTCATCTTCTGGGCCACAGTTACTGAGCCCCTCACTGGAAATTTTTTATGAATAGTGCGTTCTAAGGAATATGCTGAATCTGCATCCTGGGTTCTTGCAATCTCACAAAAATAATCTGCACCCTGTTCCTTGAGTCTAGTGGAAAGGCGTTCAGTTCTAGTTACTCCACACTTAACTAGATGACCAAAAGAAGCCAAATAGATGCTAAATTGCTGGTTTTTGAACTCTTCGTAAAACGATTGGAAGCCCACTGTATTTAATCGCGTGAATACTTTGGATATGTCCCGAAAGGAACAGGCTCTGCATTGTTTTCTGCCGATTTCACGGCCTGGACAGGCATGTAAACCAGATTCGTTTCTATAGCCTATGCACATCCTTTCTTTTTCAAAATTGAATGCAAGATTGCCATCGAGGTTTTTTTTCTCTAAATTCTGGTTATTTCTAAACAATATGGATAAATCATTTGGATGGAAGGATATTAGGTGGTTGAGCATAAATGCGGATAACTCTTAGAATATTTAAATAGAGCTTGGGAGATGCCTTCCAGTGCTGATTTAAAACCTTTTTTGAGAATACAATTTATGGATCCGATCCTTAAGATGTTGGAAAACGAAAAATTCAAGTTTTCTCAGCAGAACCCACTAGCTGATTTGGAATTAAAACCTGCTGCTGTTTTTCCAACAGTTCTTGCAATAAGGCATGAAGAAGAAATGAGTAAAATTCTAAGTGGAAAAAAGATTGCAAACAAAACATCAAAAACCATCGGAGCTGTAAGCAAACCGCAAGGGCAGGAAATAGATAAAAAAGAAATGGAAACCACTACTTACAGTCTAGTCTACTTTAATCCTGAATTAAAAAAAGCAGACGTAATTGAAGGCAGTGTATCGTTAGCATACGAGGATGAGACTCAACAAGTGATAGAAGAGAGTCTTGGTCAAAGGTCCGCACAGGGAATATATTCGCACGTTGCAAGCCCTATAATCAGAGAAGGAGTGGATGAAGTAATGCTTCAGAAAATAATGGAAAGAATAAAAGTGGAAAGTCCTGATCCGTTTGGCGGGGGGGCCGCAGTACAAATAGCAGGGAAAAAGCATGAGTTGGATACTATTGAGGAATTTGGAGATAAACTAATATGTTTTGAAATTGCAGATCAAAGGAAAAAAACTGTTGAAGATCATCCTGGTGGGACAGGCTGAATTGAGACAGATCCTGGAAAAAAACGAATTTGATCAACTCAGTGACTGTATCGCCTCCCGTTACCATCTCTTGCCCCTGGAACGTGTCGATGTCTTTGCTTACATCAGCCATCGTCTGGCAGTAGCCGGCAACAAAGAAAAGATCTTTTCTGAGACGGCTCTTTCTAGTATTTATGAGTTAAGCCTAGGTGTTCCCCGTCTGATCAATGTGCTTTGTGATCGGGCTCTGCTCAGGGCCTATGAGGAGGAAAAGGGTCTGGTCGATGGGGAGAATGTTGAGCAGGCGGCGAAGGAAGTATTTGGAAATGGAGGGGCCAGGAGGGAGAAAAGGTCACTGTCGTCCATGGGGAT
Organism: Microcaldota archaeon; assembly: GCA_018813445.1. Lineage (GTDB taxonomy): Archaea > Micrarchaeota > Micrarchaeia > Anstonellales > Bilamarchaeaceae > JAHJBR01. Next base: position 6,384 of record JAHJBR010000119.1, read on the forward strand.
GCTGGTTTTTCTTCTTTTTCTCCTTGCAGCCGGGGCTGGCGCTGTCTTTTTTTACAGCCGGCTTCCCCTGCCATCGATGCTGGAGGGTGAAAGGGGGCTGGCAGAAAAGTGGGAAGCTGGCTCTCTTCCTCTACCTGCTGAGCAGGCCATCGCTCCTCCC
>JAHJBR010000009.1 GCA_018813445.1 Microcaldota archaeon
CATCTTACTTCAGCATCTGCTCTACGCAGAACAATAGAAGCGGATAAGGCTCGGCTTTCTTCAAATCGTGAAGAATTGGCAAGAGTTGAAGGTGAAATATCTAAATATATCGAGCTTGCTTCGGAAAAAGAATCAGCATCCAATCATTCCGAATCCCCAGAAGAAGGCAGGGAAGAAAAAATAAGAGGAGAAATGGAAATCCTTTCCAAAGAAGTTATGGGAGCAAGATCTGATTTGGAATCTCTTTTCGAAAGAGAAAAGCACCTGAATTCAGAGGTTGCCGAACTCGATAGGAAGATTCTTCAGGCAAGAGAGCAGCTTGCATCAGTAAGAGCCCAACACCCTCATCTATCGTCTGCAGCAATAAGTAATGTGGTCAATCAGATGAACGTTAAAAAGTCAAAAACCGGGGTTCATGGAGCACTTATCGATCTTATAAAATTTGATTCAAAATATTCCAGGGCCGTGGAAGCCGCAGCAGGTCAGCGTCTAAGATATTTAGTTGTGGACAGTGCAGATGTTGCTACAAAAATAATATCTGAAATGAAGAAAACCGGGGAAGGAAGAGCAACCTTTATACCTTTAAAGGAAATAAGCGCACCGCGATCCATTGATTCTCAAGATGGATTGGGTCCAATTTTCAACTATGTAAAATTCAACGCTAAATTTGAAAATGCTGCAAAATATGCGCTTGGCGAAACCCTCCTTGTCCAAGATATGTCTCAAGCAAAGAAAATAGGGATGGGGAAGTATAGGATGGTTACTCTTGATGGCGAGATATTCGAGCGTTCAGGTGTAATCTCTGGTGGCCGTCTTTCCAGTGGAATTGCAGCAGCAAGCACCATAGCCAAGCTTGATACAGAACTTGCAGAATTAAAGAACGCAAGGGAATCATTGTTTTCAGAAATCTCTAATCTGCGCGAGGAAATGTCCTCGCTGCGTTCAATACGTGCAGAAAAAGAAGTAAAACTAAAATCCATGGAAATGGAGCTTTCAGCATTAGCAACAGAATCAGAAAAAGCCAAACATGAGCTTGAAGAGATGGAGAAGAAGTATGCCGAAGCCAGTTCATTGAAGGAAAAGGCAAAATCCCTTCAATTAAGAAAAGCTGAACTTGAAAAACTATCTGCAGATCTTGTTGAAAAAATATCTAAAGAAGAGGGAAAGCTTGCAAATGAGGAATCAGAGGCCGCAAAGCTCAATGAGGAAGCCAATAAAAAGCACACAGAACTAGTATCCAGAATCTCTGCGCTTGAAGCAAAACGCGATGCATTAGTTAGTGAAATAAAACTAAGAAAATCCAATCTTTACAAGCTTGAAACATCAATCAAGCAGATGCAGGCTGAAAAAGCTACCCATTCTTCCAAAGTCAGCGAGCTGGAACGCAAGTTGAGAAGCTGGAAAAATCAGCTTATTAAAAAGGAGGAAGAAGTAGCTTCATCCAGTAAGGAACTAGAATCATTATTCAAAAAGATGAAACAGAGCGATGAGAAAATCCAGGAAATAGGAAAGCAAAGGGGCGCGATTTCTTATGAATATGAAAAACTTAACAAAGAGCTTAATTCAATAAACACCAAGAAAACGATTGCTGAAACCAAGCTCACAGATCTAAAAGCAGAGTTTGATTCTTTCCAAGAGTTTGAATATTTAGAAAAATCCAAGGATGAATTAATGGGCCTTGCAAAGGAAGCAAACTCATTCCTTATGGCAAATCCAAATGTTAATCTTGCAGCTCTTGAGCTCTATGAAAAGAAAAAGGCAGAAATAGGAGATATGGGGGATAAAATAAAGAAATTAGAGGAAGAAAAGGAAGCAATCCTAAACATGATTAAGGAGATAGATGGAAGGAAAAAGGAAACATTCTTCCACATGTTTTATTCTATAAATGACAATTTCAAGGACATGTTCAAATACATACCAAATATCGGCGATGGTTATCTTTATCTAAATAAGCCTGCTGATCCATTTGAAAGCGGACTTCTTATTAAGGTGAAAAGAGGCACGAAAGAAATAGAATTGGATTCGCTTTCTGGAGGAGAAAAAACACTGATAGTGATAATGTTTATGTTTGCTTTGCAATTTGTGAAGCCTTCACCATACTACATCCTAGATGAGGCAGATTCTGCGTTGGATAAGGAGAATAGCAAGAACCTTGCAAAGCTTGTGCGTGAAACATCCAAGGACAGCCAATTCATAGTTGTTACACACAACGATATGTTTATGACCTTTGCATCTGCTGTTTTTGGAGTAAGCAAGAGCGATGGAGTTTCAAAAATTGTGGGCGTGAAACTTGGAGAAAAGATAGAACAAGAGGCAAAAGCCTCAGGATAGAGAATTGGAAATAATTTACTCCATTTCTATAACCTTCTCTATAGTGTATATCTTGTCTCCAATAACTGCGGCCTCAGCATTTATCTTTATCTCATCTCCTAATTCGTATTTGTTTGAGCTTGTAAAAGAAGCAAGAATCTCATCCTCGCCATCCTTCACAATGAGCCCATAGAAATAAGCAGTGCTGCTTTCCAAACTCTCAAAGCGCTCATCATCACTACTATCTCCCTTAATAATTAGTGTAGAATCTGGGAAACTTACGCCTTCAATATCATTTAGAATTTGTGTTCTATCCGTATTATTCCCTACAAATACCTTATCCGAGATAATTCCTACAACATAGGAAATATTACTTCCAGATTCTATGGATCCAATTACATAATCATTCCTTACAATTGAAACATTTCCGCTTCCATACTCAACCTTTATTTCCATTAGCATTTCAGAATAATCCATTCTTTGCTCCCAAGGAATTATGTAGGTAGTTGTTTGTTCAATAAATGAAATAGTTGCATTAACCTCAATCTGCTTGACATCTGGTTGTAAATATGCAACCTTGCTGTTTCCCAGTATTCTCCCATCTTTAGTTATAACATATATGTTCATGTTTATTTTCTCATTTTCCTTAAAAATCGGTTCAAGCAACACCGTTACTGTTGCAGCAGATAATTCCACTGTGGTACCATTTGAAGTCTGAAGTTGTGCACCTGCATCCAAATTCACAGCCGCATTGGTTACTCCACTTATATTCATTTTCTTAAGCTCAGAATAAATACCTGTAATATTCTCAGTTGTTTTAAGGGCCACAACATATCCATCTGGGCTGAGTATAATATCATCCACATCACTGAAGTTACTTATTCCTTCAATCGGGCCGCTTGCATCAGTTACTATGTATGGATCATACTTGATTAGTGTTGCATTTACATTTATTGTTCCATTTTCATAGCCAGTTGATACTACTCCTGGATTTTTATTCCCTGCAAGAAGTCCTGTTGTGTATCCAGACAACAAGAAAAAGACTACGAATGCAATTGCAAGAACCTTGTATAGGTCTTCTTTTTTCAAACCAAACGGGACATCCATCTACACACCTTTAAAAATTCAATTGTTGAATATTATTAGAACGCTTTAGCACTAATAATTCTAAAGCGTATATTTTATAAACTTAAGATAATGTTTGCCTGTTAAAGGCGAGGTAATTCTCATGGTTAAAAACGGAGATTTCATAATGTTGGAATATACTGGCTACGACGAGAAAGGTAATATATTCG
>JAHJBR010000120.1 GCA_018813445.1 Microcaldota archaeon
ACTTCGTAGAATGGATTGAAATCATCCCGCTTTATTATTTTTACCTCAATCGGTATGCCATCGCTTTCGAAATTATATGTTTCAAGCACATTTGCTACTGGCCTTTTGCTTTCATCTGCCATATTACGCACCCTTACTATCATCTTTCTCCCAAAGGTTCTTTATTAGTTTCCTTAATTCTTTTCTTTTTGAATCAAACTCGTTTTGTTAGCTTTCAGTTAAAGCTATGCTTTCGTGAACATCTTGGCGGACGCGTTTTACTTTTTCCTGGAGTTCGGGAATTGAGTGTCCGCGCAATTCAACCAGCTCTGCTTCTTTTGCAAGAAGCTTTACCTGTCTGGAAATCTTTTCTGCAGATCCTTCAAGAGCATCTATTCCTGATTTCACTTTTTCAAGTTCGCGTTTCTTTTCCATTAAAGAATCAAGGGCTCCGGAAAGCTTTTCCATGTTCACATATTCTTTGCTTTCTCGGAATTTTGTGAATGAGGATATGAATTTCTTTTCAGCAGTTTCAACATCTTTTAGGATTCTTTCGTAGTCGGCCTCTACTTTTTCCAATGATTTTGAGTATTCGGTGATTTTTGCTGAGGCTCTTTCCTTTATTTTTTGGAACGTGCTGTAGTTTTCAGCTTCCTCATCTAAAGCTGAAAAAATCGCACCGCTTTCTTCTGCAAGCCTTTTTCTTTCAGAAGCTACTTTCTTTTTCAGCTCGGAAAGCGCAAGGATGAGCTTGTCTGCATTTTCAAATAACGGCAAAGCCTCGTCTATTTTAGATTGCACAGAGTCTAAGCGGGCTTCAAAATCCTTTTTGGAAGCTAAAAGAGCATCTACTCTTCCAGCTGAATCCTTTTCAAGTTTGATTTTTGAACTCGTATTCTCTATTTCTTTTATGGAATGTTGCATCTGCTTTGCAGATTTTTCATTTGCTTCCATTTGGGAACTAAGCCTATCTATCTTGGATTCCATCTCAGGCAGCGTGCCACCCACATCTTTCATTCCAGTTTCAATCTCATGCATGCTGCTCTTTAAAGAAGAAAGTTCGGATTTCAGCTTTTCCAGATTTTCATAGGCTGCAGATGCGTTCTTAATTCCATCCAGCTCACCCCCTACTTTTTTCTTGAAGTTTTGGAAATCGTCTTTCAGGGAATTGAAATCACCATGAATTTTGGATACATTTCCTTTTTTAGAAGAGAGTTTTTCTGCGCTCTTGGAAACTTCGGTTTCCATTTTGTCCAGTTCTTTTTGTAATGAGGAGAGTTCTTTTTTAGAATCTGAAAGCTTTTCTAACTGTTTAGTTATATCAAAGGCTAAAAATTCTGTGCGGGTTTTTTCAAGCTGAGAACGCATTGATTTTATGGACTCGTCTAGATCATCAAGATGGGTTTTGAATTCGTCCAGAACATCCAAAGCTTTTTCATACTGTTCTTCACCTGTGCCTTTTACCTGCTGGGTGGAAAGTGCACTCTTACCGATCTCATCTATTCGTTCAAGAATTTTTGTGTAATTCGAGCTGAATTCATCTTTTATCTCTTTTAATCCTGATGTCTGGGCTTTTGCCTTTTGTTCCACACGCTTTATTTCTTGTAGGAGCTGTTCCTTTTCTTTTATAACCGATGCACGTTCAGAAGCTGCTTGTTCATGGGTTGGATGTACCCACCTTAAGTATACTTTTGTAAGCTGATAATCCACAGTTACTATTCCTTCTTCTTCAAGAACCCTAATCCATTCTTCTATTGTGGAAATTGGGATGTTCAAAAGACGAGATGCAAGGGTGATTTCAACTTGACCTTTTTCCCTTATCAACTTTATAAGCGCATCTACGCCTGTGGAGATAAGCATCTCGTTGAATTCCATGGGCATAATTAGAAGTAATAATTAATAAACATTTATATCCAATATATCGCCATCTATTGAGATATTGAGTGTTTGCAATGGCAGATGATTTAGATTATTGTATAAAAAAGATGGAAATAGGACCACTTCAAAGGTTTAAGAATCAGAATGCAGTTTTGAAAAAATACGGGGAAGATGGTCTTAAATTATATAGGGCAGCAGATGGGAAAAAAACACTTGAAGAGCTTGTGGAATCATTGGATCTTAAAGAAAAATTTGTTATAGAAGTTGCTGAGTGGCTTCAGGAAAAAAAGATGGTTAGATCTACTTCTCCTCCAGAAAACGAGGAAGTGCCTTCAAAGAAAAAAATAGTTGATGAAGAGGAAGAAGTGCAGCCAAGAAAAAGTAAACTAAGAGAACTTATTGAGCAAGAAACTGCGAAAAAAACTAAAGTTAAGGAAGATCGTGAAAAGGAAAAACCGGTTGAAATAGAAACAGAAGAAGAGGCTTCTGAAAAAGAACTAGAGCCAGAAGAACCTTCTGCTGAGGAAGAGGAATCAAAAGCTGAACAGGAGGAGGAGAAACCTGCTGAGGAAAGGGAATCTGTTTCTGAGCAAGATGAAGAAATACAACCAGATATGGAAATTGAAGATTATTCTGAGGAAAAAGAAAAAACAGGGAAAGGCCTTAATCCTGTTGAGAAGACAATAAAAGAAAAATATGGGGAAGCCGGATTAAAGGTTTATGCTCTCATAGATGGTCAAAAAACAGCAGAAGAGATAATGAGGGAAGTGGGAATAAGTGAAGCGAAACTAATAGAAATGCTTGAATTCATGGAAAAACAAGGTATAATCAAACTCGAGCATCCTGAAACAAAGGCTGCTGTAGAAGCAAAGGAGGAAAGCGGAGAATTCAATCCGCTTGCAGAAGAAAGTACAACTGGAACGGTTAGGGATAGTGCTCCTGTTGAGCTCATCACAAAATCCAAAATTGATTTTTTTTCAGGAGTAAAATTAAAGGCTAAGATTGCTTTAAAGTATGGAGAAAAGGGATCACGAATGTTTGATGCAATAAATGGTACTGTAACTGATATAGATATTAGTGCAAACCTTGGAATCAATCTTGTTGATGTGCGCAGCTTCATCAGTTTTCTTGCAAGCAACAATGCTGTTAAAATAAGGCCATTGGACAGGAGTGAAGTAACTAAAAGGTATGGTGAAGAGTGCTTTACTATTTACAAGAGATATGGAAGGGAAGGCGTATTGCTTTATGAGTTAGTTGGCAAAGATTTGGGAATAAAGCAGATGGCAAATATTGTAACTGAGGATAAGGGGAAATTTGCAGAAATGCTTGTATTTATTCACAAGGTTCTAGGAATTGATATTCCAATAGACAAGGATGTTATTTATTCACAATTGGAAAATAAGAAAAGGTAAAACTAGGGTATATTAAAAAAGTGCAGTTAATTTGGGTTAACGTTTTTTCCTTTTCTTGGGTTTTGCCTTTTTCGTTTTAGTGGTTTTTTTTGCCGGTTTCTTTGCAGATTTAGAAATTCCAGTTACCTTTTTCTGCTCGTTTTTAGTTAGTCCTTTGAAAGCTATTGATGAAACAGAGAGGTGCAATGATTTTACCATGTCTGAGACTGCTTTAAGGTTTGCATATCTTCTAAGCTTTCTTCCTGCACTGTAAACCTTGTCTGAACCTGCATAGAACGCTCCTTTCATTTTACTTACTATGTATTTCATTCACTCACCTGTTTTTATTAAATTCACTAGGATTATAAACTTTTCTGAGAAGTGGTGTAAATACTATTCGAATGAGGTTCTACTGATTTTTAGGAAAAAAACCTTATTTTTCTTTACAAATGAATAAACAAGCTCCTTTCTTACTTCGGCTGCCTTTTTTATATCTGTGATTATGGAATCAGTAGTAAGGGTTTCTTGGGAAAGAATTACTTTTATTAGGAATTGAGTTCTGTCCTCTCCAGGTCTGAATCCTTTTCTGAAAACGCGCATCCAATTTTCATTTTCAAAAGATGGTTTGCATATGTATCCATTGATTCTTAGATCCTTGAAGATGGCGTATTTCTCAGAAGCAAGCTCATCCTCTTTTTTCAGGTTTTCCATAATGGATTCAGGAGATTCTTTCAACTTCAGCTTTCCTTTTTCAAAAAAATAAATCACTTCAAATGGATGTAAAACTATTCCGTTTTCTGTTTGAATTCCTGCACCATACCTACGGAAAAGCAATTCTGCATCCTCTTTGTTTATTGAAATGTGCATTCATTCACCAGGAATCAGCATTGTCTTTTTTCTCTTCTTTGTCTATTTCATCCTGGTAGCGTTTGAATGCTCCAAGAAAAGTGTGAATGTTTTCTCTTGGAACAAATCTAAAAGTTATTTCTAAATTTGCTGTTCCTGCAGTATCTAAATAGAGTGTACCCATTTGGAGTAGGCGATCTACTAGAGAATAATCAGAACGCACTTCAATTACTTTCTTTATCGGGATTATTGAAATTCTGCTGTTCAGAAAACCCTGCCTTATTGTCACTGTATCTTCCTCTAGATGTATGTATTGGTATTGGAAATAAAAGAATATTGCTAAGGAGGCAACTAGAGCCAGAATAATGAGAATGAATACTAGTTGGTATGGATTAAAAGGAAGCAAAGGCGAGGCCCAGATTAAAAGAGCTGAGATTAGAAAAAAGGCTAGAGAGAATGAAATGTAGTAAACACGACCTGAAGGCTTGAGAAATATTGAGGTCATAGAAAAAAATTGGTTAATAGGGTTTAAACAGATATCGTTATTGGGCTTTTGGGCTAAAGATTCTTGTATTGCCTTCTTTAGAGTTTATTTGAATGGATTGAATAAGGCCTAGCTCTTCTAATTTGGATAGATAGTTGCGCACAGAACGCTCGTTTATCTTTATGCGGGAGTAGAGATCACCGCTTTGGATTTGTCCTGCTTTTCTTATTTCCTCAAGAACTAGCTTTTCTTCTCTTGATAGGTTTTGTTCTCTTTCTGATTTCAATAGAGTTTGCGCATCTTTCTTTATCTTTCCCACATGTTCTACTGTTATTTTTTTGGAATCAGATTTTTCAGCTTCTTTCGCTGCAAGCCAAAGCGTGTTTATTCCTAATCTTGCATCTCCTCCGTTTTTGGCTGCAAATCCTGCACATAAACCTATTACTTCGTCATCCCAAGTTTCTGGAAAAAATCCTAATTTTGCACGTTCGCGCAAAATATCTTTTAGTTGTTGCGGTGAGTAAGAATGGAATTTCAGCACAGATTGAAGAAGTGAACTTCTCACTCTCCTGTCCAAACGCATTATGAAATCTTCGCGGTTGGTTATTGCAATTACAACTGAATCTATTCCGAAATTTTCTTTCATGCGGAGAAAATCGTAGAGGATAGCATTCTTTTCTTCAGAAACAAGCATATCTATATCGTCCAGGATTATTACCGGGGTTTTCTTTTCTTTTTTTAGGAATTCCACTATGTACTGGATCACTTCATCTGCACTTCTTCCTCTTCTTGAGATTGCATATCCTAAAGAAGTGAGTATAGCGGTTAATGCTGCATATCTGTATGCGTTTTCCATGCAGTTTATTCTTATGCAATGAACGCGGTTGGTGGCTTCTTTCAACTGATTCAGAATGTGCTTTGCAAG
>JAHJBR010000121.1 GCA_018813445.1 Microcaldota archaeon
ATCCTTCATCTTCGTTCATTTTTACCACCTCCGCCCACAAGGCGGAATAATATAGCTTATATAAGCTATATTATTCCGCCTTGTGGGCGGAGGTGGTAAAAATGAACGAAGATGAAGGATTTGAAGAAGTTGGTGGGCAACAAGAACAACAAGGCGGAGGAAAAAGACCAGAATTTAGAGTGGTCCAACCAGTTAATGACCGAGAAGGAAAAGCAATATTCAAAGGAGTGGGCGGGATGTGGAAAAACATTAGTAAAAATGGCAATGAATTCTATACTTTGAAAATAGGCGAACTCAAACTACTCGTCTTTCCAAACACACCTCGTGATCAATCTGAACAATCAGAAACCCTTTAGGTGGTTCGAATGGCTGAAAAAAAAGATAAAGGAGATGAAAAATTCAAAAATTACGAAGACTTGGAAGACCTCCCAGGAATAGGTCCAGCAACAAGTGAACGTCTTAAAATGGCTGGCTATAAAGATGTAGCAAGTATTGCTGCTGCAACCCCCCATGAACTTGCTGAAGTTGGGGATTTTGGTGTAGAAGCAGCAAAAAAAGCAATAGAGATAGCTAAATCCTCAATAGAAGTTGGATTCGAAACCGCAGATATTGTAATGGAACGCAGAAAATCAATAGGAAAGATTGGCACTAGCTCAACAGAACTTGATGAGCTTCTAGGAGGCGGAGTAGAAACCCAAGCAATTACTGAATTTTTTGGTAAATTCTCTTCAGGAAAAAGCCAAGTCGGTTTCCAACTTGCAGTAAATGTACAAAAACCAGTAGAAGATGGCGGTTTAGGTGGAAACGCAATATTCATAGATACTGAAAGCACATTCAGACCAGAAAGAATAGTACAACTTGCAGAAGCCCAAGGGTTAGATCCACAACAGGTACTCAAAAACATATTTATTCAAAGAGCAGAAAACTCAGACCATCAAATGCTTCTCTTAGAAAAAGCTGAGAAACTTATACAAGAAAACAACATCCGCCTATTAGTTGTGGATTCAGTAACCTCTCATTTCCGTGCCGACTACATTGGAAGAGGTGCCCTAGGAGACAGACAACAAAAACTCAACAAACACATCCACTTACTCCAAAAACTTGCAGATAAATACAATATGGCAATCTACATAACTAACCAAGTAATGGATAATCCTGCAATAATGTTCGGAGACCCAACAACTCCAATAGGCGGACATGTGCTTGCCCATGCTGCAACCTACCGTGTTTATGTGCGCAAAAGCAAGGATGAAAAAAGAATTGCGCGCCTAGTCGATTCCCCAAACCTTCCGGATGGAGAAAGAGTATTCAAAGTAACCTCTACTGGTTTGAAGGATTAATTTTATTTGGGAGATTTGTTTTTTCCTCCCTTCCCTCACTTCAAAATATAGTCTAACTCCATTTTAGTGGGCGATTTTGCGCGGCTTCCCTTTATCCAACGCAGTTTGAACCTCTTCATTTTGAATTCCTCGTAGGAATTCCACAGTCGTTATCTTCCCATCGCAGAGGTCAATGAATTTTTTTGTTATTGGATGCTTTGGCTCCCTAAACATAATCCAAAACACGATGTCCGCTTCACCGCCAATCTTTTCCACTATCTCGATTATCCTGTTTGTTACTGCATCCCTTGTTTTTGCCGAACCCATAAACTTTTTGTAAATCTCATTATTACGGTCGATCATATATAGTATATTATTGAACACCTTAACTCTTTGATATTCATCAAGTTTTTTGACTACATTCGCAATTTTAAGTATTTCTGGCCCGCAATTTTCTACAACTTTAGCCGCATTCCCGTTTTGGAGAGCAAATGCGTGGTATATACAGAGATCCCCTAATTGAACAAGTATTTTATAATTTTTCTTTAGAAATTCCCGCGACCTTCCTTCATTGAACTCCCTAAGTTCACTGAACAGCAATTGACGGTTCAAGAGTTCATCAGTTCTTGTCTTGTTGCGCATAGCACGCATTATTTCTGCGCATGCCATACTATCTACTTCGAACAAATCCAAAAAACCTGTGGCGTCTTTTTCAAACATGAAGCGCACAAATTCACCATAGGCCGGCTCACTATCTCTTTGAGGTTCTTTTCCGGATTCTGTGTATGTTTTTATTATTTCAAAAAACTCTTCAGGCGCACTGAGAAACGCTTTGACAAACCTTTCCAGTGGTTTTCTGCGCTCTGGATAATGTTCTATGGCGTGTGACTGTGTAAAAAGAAATTTCAACAATGTCTCAAGATCTTCTTGATTATCTGCCATTTTTCCCTTTAGCACTTTTCCAATATGCTCGGCCTTTTCCCTAGGGTTCTCCATTTTCATTATTTCCATTGCTAGGAGATACACTCCCTCCTGATATACTAAAACCATCTTACCATTTAATTTCTTCATGAATTTTGGATCAATGGTCTCTTTTATCCGTTCGACGCTAATAGCATTCCTTATTGTTCTAGCCTTCAGCCCAGTAATGGTTTTTATCTTTCCTCTATCAGTCATCTAATTACCCATTTTCTCAGCTATCTTCTTCCCGAATTCAGAAGCAGCTTGCGGCCCATTCGCAGTAATTATTTTCCCATTCTCAACCACTGATTCATTAACAAATTCTGCACCATAATTCTTCAATACTTCACTAGTGCTTGTTTCATATTCTGGATCCTCCCCAAGCCACACGGTTGCCTTCTTCCCCTTCAAAACACCTGCTTTTGCAAGAATGGTGGGTGCCCAACAAATTGCCGCAACAACTTTTCCATTATCCATAAACTCTTTCGCAAGTTCTACAAACCTTTCATCAGCCCGCACATCTATTGTTCCAGGCCCCCCAATATATGCAACTGCCTGATAATCATTAAACTCCAAACTTTCCAATCCTTTTGCTTCAACTTCTGTTCCCCCGCTCCCAGTGCAAGTTCCAGCTTGCGTACTCACAACATCAAACTCTATATCTGCATTTTTCAATTCCTTCACAGTCCCTACAAACTCATAATCCTGAAATTCTTTATGTGCAATCACAATCAACACTTTTTTCATAATCCCACCTAAAATTTCTCCTCTAAATACCTTACAGCATTATCAAATATTTTAAGCCCACTACCCCTCCAATCCCTTACATCATCCTTTATGTGCGTCCAATATGGATTATTCACAACACAATTATGCACTTCTGGATGAGGCATTAACCCAAACACTGTGCCTTTTGGATTGCATATTCCAGCAATATTCAAAAGCGATCCATTCGGATTATATGGGTATCCCGCAATTTCCCCTCGTTCATTAACATAGGTTGCAGCAACCAATTCCTTAGAAACAATATCATTAAGCACAAGCGAATCTGCATAAAGCTTACCTTCCCCATGCCTAACTGCAGTCATAAGCATATCTATTCCCTTAGTGAATATGCACGGGGAGTTCTGATTCATTTTCATAAATACCCATCTATCCTCGAATTTACCAGAATCATTGGCCATGAGTGTTGCCCTTTGCTCAAAATCCGAATAAGGAACAAGACCCATTTTTATTATCATCTGGAACCCATTACAAATTCCCAAAACTAGTTTTCCATTGTTCACAAAATCCAACATATTTTCCTTAAGCTTGAATCTGAATTTATTCGCCATTACTTTTCCACTCCCTAAATCATCTCCATGTGCAAATCCGCCTGGAAAAACAACCATTCCATACTGCTCCAAAAGTTTTGGATCATTTACAATATCATGCACATGCACTCTTTCTGCAGTTCCACCTACTGCTTGAATAGAATACACAGTCTCATAATCGCTGTTTATCCCATATCCATAAAGAACTGCTGCCTTTGCTTTCATATTCTCACTTTATTCCAAATTTCTCCTAGCTCCAGAGTATTTTCATTTATCAAAACTTTATTCTCCATCCTAATTACAAATCGCTTATCTCCACGCACTCTTCCTATTTTTGCAAAAATTGTGCCCTCCATAATCTTTTCAAATTTCCTGCAGTTTTTCTCCTCCACGCTAACAACTATTCGTCCTCCGCTCTCAGAATACAATCTTGCATCA
>JAHJBR010000010.1 GCA_018813445.1 Microcaldota archaeon
AAAAACACCTTGGCCAGAACTTCCTTAAAGATAAAAACATTCTCAGAAAAGAAGCCAACCTCTTAAAACCTAAGGGAAAAACAGTCTTGGAAATAGGTCCCGGAGATGGTAGATTAACCGAGCAGCTTATTCTGACTGGAGCTAAAAAAATATTCATAGTTGAAAAAGATCCAAGAATGGTTGAACTATTAAGACAAAAATTCGCAGGTTTGCCTGTAGAAATCATAGAAACTGATTTTCTAGAGCTAAATCCCTTCAAAATCAATTCTATAATTGGAAACATCCCGTATTATATCTCCAGCCCAATCCTATTCAAACTAAAAGATTTTGACTTCCAGCTCGCGATTCTAATGGTTCAAGATGAATTTGCCAAAAAACTACTTACTCCACCAAACACTTCCAAATATGGCCACTTAAGTGCGTTCTCTAAAATATTCTATGAAATAAATTACATACAAAAAGTTCCAGCCCATCTTTTTACTCCAAAACCAAAAGTGGATTCAGCCATAATTTCTATAAGAAAAAGACCAAACAAATACCCCAAAAGCCTTGAAACAATACTTCGCGTCCTTTTCCAGCATAAAAACAAAACCCTAAGGAATACACTGCTTTCTGCTGGTTTCAAAAAACCTTTTCCCTATGAATTAGAAAATTTCCTTAAATCTAGGCCAAGAGCACTATATCCTGAAGAAATAATCAAAATTAGTAAAATTTTAGAAAAAATAAATAAAAAATAAAAGAAAACAAACCGCTTTTATTCAAACTTAGAATCTGCTTGGTTTGTGTTTCTTATAGCAGTCTCTGCAATAAACAGGTCTGCCTTCCTTTGGTTGGAAAGGAACTTCACATGCTGCTCCGCAATCTGAACAAGTTGCAGAATACATGGGTCTGTCCCCTCCGGCTCCGTATGTCATTCTTTCACCTACTGTTTAGACACCTACTACAGAAGAATTAGAACTCTCAACCTAACGGCCTACTTCTCTACCACTCTGCTCTCGGCGTACCCATTTGGGCACACTCTAAACTACATTATTTACTCATTAACTCTATTTAAACCTACGCCCAGAAGATGGTTGCCCTGCTTCGCATAGAAATAACCCTTATTCTAAGTTTTTTGAGCATTTGTCTTAAATCAATATCATTAGTACACACAACACTATCCCTATGCTCACTACAATAATTCAAAATCCAACTATCCGCATCCTGCTCTTCACTTTCTACACACCTTATCTTTTTCCTTTCAATCGCAACCAAAGCCACCCTTGCTGCAGCCCCCTTTTTTCCTTTACTTTTAGAAATGGCTTCAACCTCATTGATTATTGGTGTGGAAACTATTAACTCGTGCGGACCTTCAATAATTCTTTCCAATGCCGCAAGCACATTTATCTTAAACTGGTGGGGCACTAGAAGAAAATTTGTATCTAAAATAACAGCACGCATTTTATCCCGCTATATTCTCAGCTATTCTTTTCTCATCAAAGGACTCTATATCTCCATACCCTTGTCCAACAGTTATATATAGAACAGGCACTTTCGTGACTTTTGAAATAGAAATCACTGTGCCACCTTTTGCGTCACAATCCAATTTTGTTAAAATCACACCATCTAAACCAAGCTCTTGATTAAATGCGCTAACCTGTTCTATAATTGAATTTCCGGCTATACTCTCTCCTACATATATTTTCAGTTCAGGTGCTATCACGCGAACCATCTTTTTCAATTCATTTAAAAGATTCTGATTAGTTTCCTGCCTTCCAGCAGTATCTATAAGCACCACATTAATCTTATGTGCTTTCGCATAGTTCACTGCATCAAACGCAACTGAGGTTGGATCAGCGCCATATCGCCCAGCAATAACTCGCACACCTAATTTCTCACCATGTATCTCCATTTGCTCAATCGCAGCTGCCCTGAATGTATCTGCTGCTGCAACAACAACCGAATATCCATTATCAATAAGCATCTTTGCTATTTTTGCAATCGTAGTGGTTTTCCCACTTCCATTTGGACCAGTAAACATTATCTTCACAGGACTACTTGAAAAACCAGCTATTCTTTCTGGAATTCCAACACCTTTATTTTCCCCCATGATTCTTTCTATGGAATTCGCAAAAACCTTATTTACTTCTGCACTAAGCTCTCCTTTTTTGAGCCGTTTCCCTATCAATTCTCTGCGTAAATCATCTTTTATCTGTTCAGCCACATCAAAAGCAACATCGCTTTCCAATAAAGATAATTCAAAATCCTCAAGCACACTAGAAATATCCTTTTCACTTAATTCAACTTCATTTGAAAAAATAGATTTAACCTTTGTAATTAAACTCAATGAAACTTTCTTTTCATCCTTTTTCTTTACAGGCTCTTGAACCGCAATTTCTTTAATTGGTGCAACTTCCTTTCCTATGGTCTTCTTTTCCTCTAGTTCTTCTTTTATTTTTTCATCCTTCTTAACTACTATTTCAACTTTTTTTGGCTTTACAATCTCGGTAGGAATATCCTTTTCACTATGTTCCTTCACAACCTTTTCTTTCTTCTCATCCATCTTTTTTTCAACAGCCTTCTTTACTTCTTCCTTAGCCTTTTCCTTATCTTTCTTTACAACTTCCTGTTTTTTCCTAGGAGTTTCTACTTTCTTCTCTTCCTTTACAATTTTTTCCTCAATAATCTCAGTCCCAATCTCTTCCTTTACTAATTCTATATCTCCAAATCCCTTACTCACTTTTTCAGGAATTTCCTCTATATTTTCAATTTTTTTAACTTCAGAATCAGTAACTGCTCCACTATCTTCTTTCGACTTCGCTTTCCCAACAACGTTATCTATGAATCCAGATATCTTCTTTTTAAGAAAATCAAACATGCCTATCGCTCTATTTCGCGTTGAGCTTTTCTACTCCTAAATTAGTTTCCTTAAGCTTAGTACTAATCTTTGTAAACTCTTCCTTTAACCTAGTAACTGCATTTTCAGTGGTCTTTATTCTTCTCTTTACTTCTGTTACTGCTGTTTCCTTTTCCATACTTACCATATACCCAGCGCCCACGGGAATAATCACCTGTGTGGAGGTAATTTTCCCACTTACCATCGCGCCTCCGCCAACCTGCATAAACATATCGTTTTCCTCAAGTGCTGCAATTGCATTAAGTGAAGTTGAAAGCTCAATAGCAGTCATAGAGATTCTTTCGATTTCTCCTTCAAGAAGTCGTAATTGTTCTGAATACAACTGAGCCTCGTATAAAAGCTTTTTTGATTGATTGTCCATCAGCTCACCTTACCTGCACTTTCTATCTTAACTTTTGTTCTTTTAACTCCGTTTACAGACCCAAAGAGCGCATACACTAATTCTTTTGCATGTTTTTCACTCTTTG
>JAHJBR010000122.1 GCA_018813445.1 Microcaldota archaeon
AGCTAATTAAACCTCTAATTAGAAATTGGAATTATGAAAGAAGCAGTGTCAGTGTTGAATATATCCAAGGCATACCGAAGAGGTAAGAATACAGTTAATGCGCTTACAGATGTTTCTCTTTCAGTAAAACAAGGAGAAATATTCGGGCTCCTGGGTCCGAATGGTGCAGGAAAAACTTCTTTAATAAGTATACTTGTAGGAATATCCGAACCTGAAAAAGGATCAGCGAAAATATTTGGAAAAGACTGCGTGAAAGAAAGCAAGGAGGTGCAGAAAAACATAAACGTGGTTTCTGGATTTTCAGGAGCACCTTATCATCTTTCTGTTGAGCAATGCCTCATATATTATAGTATGCTGTACAGCGTAAAGGATGCGAAGCCAAAAATAGAATCGTTCCTTAAAAAACTAAACATCTACGAATCAAGAGACAAAACTGTGGATGATCTTTCTTCAGGAATGCGGCAACGCTATCTGATAGCAAAAGGATTGCTCAATGATCCTGAGCTCTTGATTTTGGATGAGCCAACCGTTGGGTTGGATGTGGAATCTGCGATTTCAGTGCGTGAAATAATCAAGGATCTCAATAAACAAGGGCGCACAATACTGTTGACCACACATAATATGTTCGAAGCCCAAGAACTCTGCGACCGCGTGGCATTCATAAATCATGGAAGGATAATGGCCACTGGATCACCTAACGCGCTTAGGACCAAAATATTGGAAACGCGCACGGTTGAGATACATTGTTCAAATGAAAATGAAGTTGTGGATATACTGAAAAGCTTGGGTGGAGTTAACGCCCTAGTCAAATCGCCACAAATCGTGCACGTAAATGTTGATCGATATGAACGCATGAAGGACATAATGAAAATGCTTGCAAAATGTGAATGCGAAATATATTCGATCAATGAACTTGAGCCAACATTTGAGGAGATTTACCTCAAATTCGTAAACAGCGGTGAAGAACATGTCTAGCATTTCGCGCATACTTTCCCAAACATACAAAAGTATCTGCTCGATACGCAGGAACACGTTTAGGCTTACCGACATTTTTGTATGGCCAATAATCATACTGTTCATGTTCACATTCTTCGTGAGCTACCTTGGTTCAGATCAGTCCTACATATCCATGGTCATACTGGGCATGATGGGCTGGAGGGTAATCTATTTCCTTAATTTTGAGATAACCGCATTAATGACTGAAGAGTATTGGAGCAAATCCCTTGCATATCTTTTCGCATCTCCAATATCCAGGATTGAATACATACTTGGAGCCGCATTAAGCGGAATGATAAAGGCAGGTTTTGTGCTTGCGCTTTATGCTGTACTTACATATTACATCTATGGATTTATTATCGCAGATTACGGTACGTTCGCATTGGCGATGCTATTCATCATAATGGCCGGATTCACAATGGGGTTGTTTACTCTAAGCTTAGGTTATTTCATGAAAGATGAGGCATTCAACTTCTCTTTTATCTTACCTGATGTGCTTGTGCTTCTTTCAGGGGTTTATTTCTCCATTGAATCTGTGTATCCTGCAGAAGTATTGCCTTTCATACGCCTACTGCCCACCACGCAGGCATTTGAGCTTCTCAAATCCATAGTTGGGCTAGGACATCCGGATTTCAACATGCTGATTATAACAGGAGTCGTATGGCTTACAGCAGCATATTTAATCAATGGATTCATGTATAATTTAGCAAGAAAGCAGGGAAAATTAACCAAGCTGGGATGAACTATGAAAAAAGAATGGATTTTATCTATATTTTTGGTTTTGGCGGTTTTTGCAATAGGTGCATACTTCTATGGACAGCTTCCGGAAAAAATAGCAGTGCATTGGAATATTGATGGAAAAGCAGATGGGTTTTCTGAAAAAGGATTTGGGGTTTTCATGCTTCCGCTGTTGATGACAGGTATGCTTGCACTATTCTATTTCCTGCCTTCAATAGATCCGCTGAAAAGCAATTACAAGGAATTCAAAAAGGAATACGATGGTTTGGTGCTTGCACTTATTGGATTTTTTGCATACATATTTGCGCTCTCATTAGCATATAATCTTGGGCATTTGTTCAATATGAGTCAGTTTATGGTGCCTGGCCTAGGAATACTGATATTCTATTTAGGCGGGGTTTTGAGTAAAGCGAAACGAAATTGGTTTGTAGGAATAAGAACTCCATGGACCATGACCAATGATATTGTTTGGAAAAAAACGCATGAAGCAGGAGCAAAACTGTTTAGGATTTCCGGGGCATTGCTTATTATCAGTATCCTATTGCCTCCATACGGCCCGCTAATCTCCATAGGGATTTTGGTTGTAGGTTCGCTTGGATTGGTGGTTTATTCTTATGTTTTATACAAAAAGCAGCTATCTAAATCATAATTTAAACCTTATCTGCAATTTGAATCCGGTGCATTGATGATAGATCTGGAAATCGCATTTGCAATAATTCCTGGGCTGATTCTTTTCCTTTACGGAATAGAGCATTTCAGCAGGGAGATCCAAAAAATTGCAGGCGAGAGATTCAGAGCACTTTTAGGGAAACTTACTGAAAACCCGCTTATGGGCGCTTTGCTTGGCGCAGGGCTCACTTCAATAATACAGTCAAGCACTGCAACCACTGTTATTGCAGTTGGGCTTGTTAATACTGGAATAATCTCATTTATGCAAAGTTTGGGCGTGATGTTCGGAGCAAACGTAGGTACAACTGTAACTGCCCAGCTCATAGCCCTGAAGCTGACTTCCTTTGCCCCTGTGTTCATACTTCTTGGATTTGTTCTGGATATTTTTGGGGGGAAATACAAATTTTTAGGAAAACCGATATTCTATTTCGGATTTGTTTTCTTTAGTCTTATGCTTATATCTCAGGCATTGGAGCCCATAAAAACCGATCCTGAAATTGTAGGCCTGTTCGCAAGTTTCTCGGATGTCTTTACAGCACTGCTCGCAGGCTTTTTATTTACAGTAATAGTACAATCGAGCTCGGTAACTACCGGACTGGTTGTGCTTCTTGCAGGAAGCGGGATAATCACGCTTGCCCAGGGAATCCCGATAATAATGGGGGCAAATATAGGAACCACTGCCACTACGCTGCTTGTCTCCTGGAGAATGGAACTGCATGCAAAACGCGCAGCTGTCGCACATTTCCTGTTCAACTTTTTAGGTGTCCTGATTTTCCTTCCTTTCTTAGGGGTATTTAGCCAAGGTGTAGGTGATCTTGGAGGCGATACAGCGCAACAGATGGCAAATGCACACACCATATTCAATATCGCATGCGCCATAATCTTTTTGGCGTTCATAAAGGAATTCGCGGCTGTAGTGGAAAGAATAGTGCCTGGAAAACAAAGAGAAATACTCTTCCGAACTAAATATCTAAATGACAAATTGCCTAAATCTACAAATAAGGCATTTGAACTTATAACTTTAGAACTAAAACACTCGCTTGAAATCACAGGTGAAATCTTTAGGGAATCGATACATCTTATAAAGAACGGAGATTTGGTAAAGTTCAACAGAGTGGAAAAGCTTGAATCAGTTAATGATTTTCTCAGCAGAAAAGTTGATGGTGCGATAATCGACCTATCGAGAAGAAAATTACATGTGAATGGGGCTAAAAAAACAGTGCTGTTCGTTAGGATTTCTAATCTAATTGAACAGCTAGGAGATTTGGGAGAGGATTTGGGCATAGTGGGAAAAGTACAGGTTGAAAAAGGATTAGTGCTTTCATCAGGAGCTACTGAGGATCTTGCGCATGTGTATAAAAAATTCGAGCAGAATTTCAAGGAAATTGCCCATGCACTACCTAAAATAAAAACAAGGGAACGTGAACGAATACGGAATAATGATGAAGAATTAAGAGATATGATTAATAAATATTATGAAAAACACCTGAAAAGGCTTTCCTCAAAAAAAGCCTATGCGGGCAGTGTATTTGTTGATGCGTTATCTGTAATAGAATCTGCAAATGCAAAACTAAGGGAGATAAGGAAACTTTGTGAAATTTATCCTTGATTTTAACTTGAATAAAATGCAAAAATAATGGATAGTTAATTTTAATAGAATAAAACCCTTAAATGATGCAATCAATCTTTTGATCCTTTTTCAGATGCAATGGGCATAACTACTTCTTTTTTCCCAGTAGTGATGCGTATTATCCCTTTTCTCAGTATATAAAGAACTCTAAGTGACCATTCAAGCACTACTATGAATGAGAAGAATGTCAAGTAATCTGCTTGGGAAACTGACCATATATCCAATGAAAATTTTGAGTTATTTTCAAGGAAGCTGGGATTGAGTATAACCGTTGTAAGTAAAAGGAATGGAAGGATTTTTGCCACATCTACAGCAAGCGCTTCCTTAACATATGCCATCATTCGCACTGATCCCACGATAACTGCCGTGGTGAATAGCACATTGTAATATGAAGATTCTGCGGATAACAAGAATAGGGATAATGAGATTATTGAAAACCAGAAAACCGCGAATGCAGGAAAAACAATCCCATATTCAAACAAATAGCTGATAACACTCACAGCTGCTTTCAAGGATTTCCATTTTGCCTTTGGATCCCTATATGAGGAAAGATCTAAATTGAATAAATCTCTTTTAGAAAGACTGCGGAAGATGAAATAGATGAGTATTGAAGCAAAAACGAATAGAAGCGATGATTCCAAAAGATAAATTGTAGTTGGATGCAAACCAAGATACTGGTTATTAAGCTGGTCTAGTGTATCCTGAACACCTATTGAGAGATCCATGCTTAGAAATTATGCATTCTGCTTTTAAAACCTGTAGGTGGTTTTGGATTAGGAAAAATAGATTAAAGGAGACTGTTTGCAGTCTCCTGCTTTAAAAATAAAAAAATTATTTGCCTTTTACAAAGAAAAGGTAGCCGCCCACTAATACAACCATTACTGCAATACCTCCTACTATAAGCATAGTATAGTCTTGGGTTGGTTGGGTTGGTTGCTCTGCAACACAGGATGCATCGCCTCCAGTCTCTTCGCAGTTAGTGTCCGAAGGACAGTGGTAAAGCAACGACCATTGGCCATTTAGACAAGTATACAAACTGTCTGAAATGCAGTTTTTGGCACCATCTGAACAAGTAGCTGATTGTATGCATCGCCCTCCATTTTCGCATGTATAACCGTTAGGGCATCTTGATGCATCTGAAAGGTGTCCGTATGAACTGCAAGTCCTGAATGAATATGCATCCACACACACGCTCACACCTGGAGTACATTCAGCGCATTGAGCATTATAACAGCCTTGGCTGCAGTTCATATAATCCACATAAGCCAAGTTGCTGTTGCATGATTGAAGCACGTTAGCATTATTTGGAGAACATCGCTTTTGTCCAGGAGTTCCGCACAATGCACCTGCTGGAGTCTGACATGCTCCATTGGTACATACTTGACCAGATATACATGTGCTTGATGCGCCCCATTGTCCTTGATCATTGCATGTTTGAACATTAAGGGTGTCTGTGCATTTGGTCTGTCCTGGAGAACAAGCTACGCATGCAGCAGATAGACAACCCATTGGACAATAGGTATTGTCGCTCCAAACATAGTTGCTTCCACAAACTTGTAGTTCATTGGAATTAGTTGGGTCACATCTCTTATCTCCAAGATAGTCGCATTGAGTATTTGAAGAAGAAATGCAACTTCCATCACTGCAAACTTTATTGCTTCCGCAACTTACTGAGTTGCCCCACTGGCCATCTGAATCACACCTTTGATAATTGTAATTATCTATGCATTGTTTTATGCCTGGGCTGCATTCCATGCAGTCCCCTCCATTGCATCCTTTTGAACAATATTTCCAGTCCTGCCATTCATAATTGGAATTACATATCTGAACTTCTTTGAAATTCGAAGGAGAACATCGGGTTGCATGGTAATACGAACATTGGTTTGGTCCTGGAATGCAGCTGCCATCAGAACACTGTGTACCTGAAGAACAATATTTTACTGAGCTCCATACACCTAAACTGCTACATATATGATATGAAATACTACTCACACATTCTCTTATCCCAGGTTGGCAACCAAGTGGTCCAACACATTGACCATTAGTACAATCCTGGCCCACTGCACAATATTGGGTTGGCCCCCAAACTGCATAATTGGAACAAACATGATAGGAATCAGAATCTAAACACTGTGATGTTCCTGGCATACAACCAACAACAGCACCTTGGCATTTGCCATCAATACATTGCTCTCCTGAAGAACAGAATTGGGTTGCTTCCCATTGACCATAAATAGAGCATACATGGTAGGAATCAGAATCAACACATTCTGAAGTTCCTGCAGGACTACACGATGGTTTTGCAGAACATTCCCCATTTTCACATAGCTGATCCGTAGGACAAGTCTGGTCTTCACCCCAAAGCCCAAGATCACTACAAACTTGAAAGACTTTTGTAG
>JAHJBR010000011.1 GCA_018813445.1 Microcaldota archaeon
CGGTAGCGTTCGTCGCATGTCAATGCTTCTCCAACTTGGCTAATGGATAATTTAGGGATCATGTTCTTCAGCATTGGTATTCTGTCTCCTTCGCGTATTTGCTGGGCCAGTTTGCTTGTGTGTCCGCCTGCCAATAAAACCGTGATTCTTTCGTCTGCTTCAAGCATTAGATTTCCGAACAACGTGCGTACAAGATAGTTGGGCCTCTGATCCATTGTTTGCCTATTCCTAAAAGCGTCCGCTCTTCCTTTGGTTTTTGCATCTGAAACCTGAGGGTGAAGAGTTTGCATATTTATGTTTGGAACTAGAACGTTATTAAATGTTACTAAAAATGGTTAAACTGTGAATATATTTACTTTCGGTGTATTTTAGGCAAACATATTTATTTATCAATCAAGAACTGCATTTATGGCACCAAATTATTCAAGTAAGACAAGTAAGTTCGGAAAAATGAAAGGAATCCCTCCATTACAATCTTCAAAGTTTCTTTTAGTTTTGATTGGCGGTTCATCTATAATGTTTGTTTTATTCTTGGGTTTTGTATTTTTACTGTTGAATAGCAATTCAGCTGATTGCTACGGCCCGGTTTGTGGAATGGATGGAAAAACATACAATACTTCGTGTCTTGCAAATGATGCAGGAATTGAAATAAAGAATAATGGTTCATGCGCATCATGTACTGATAGTGATGGCGGAAAGGAGTTGTTTACATTTGGGAGTGCAAGTGATGAAAATAATTCCATTTCAGATCAGTGCACCGATTCTCTGAATTTGCGTGAGGCTTTTTGTTCAGGTATTTTTGCATCATCAATAGAACTTCCTTGTCCAACGGGGTACGAATGCGAGTTAGGAGTGTGCATTCAAGCAGTTTGCACAGATAGTGATGGCGGAAAAGATAAGAGCGTTTTTGGACAGGTTGAAGCAGGAGGAAGTATGATGCAGGATGAATGCATTTCGGAATTCAAATTAAAAGAATACTACTGTGAGAACGGGACTGCATTATCTACAGAGCTTGCATGTGGTTCTGGATTTTATTGCGACGAAGGAATATGTGTAGAAGCTCCATGCACAGACAGCGATCATGGAATTAATCTTTCCATTAAAGGAACTGTGGAAAAAGGCAGCGAAACATTTACAGACACATGCAGTGGTAGTTTGGTTAGAGAATATTATTGTATGAATGGAACTGTTGAACATACTGATTCAGAATGCGAAGATGGTTTTGAATGTGTGCAGGGAAAATGTGAAAGAACAGTGTGTGTAGATAGTGATGGAGGGTTGGCTCAATTCACTAGGGGTACCGTAACTTTGGGCCCTGATTCCTATCCTGATTCATGTTATAGTGGTACATCCGTGCTTGAATATTATTGCTATTCGGATAGTGTATTTAGGAGTGAAGTAATGCCCTGCGGTACAGGAAGCGAATGTGTTAATGGTGTGTGCATGGCAGCAGATTGCGAGGAAACATTGGAAGATTTTTATGATGAGGATGAGAAGTACACAATCGCAAGTTTGGATGATTCTGATGAGTTTGTTCTAAGCCTTGATGATGTTGTTGAGCTTAGGAATGGTTATCTTCTTGAGTTTTATTCTGTTGACGGTGAGGATGCGGAGTTCATGGTTTATTCAAATATAGAAGATTACAGAGATGGAGATGATTTATGCAGCGTTTCAATAACAAATGGAAGCAGCATGAGCAAATTCTGCAGTAAGACAATAACAAAAGTGGCGGTTACTGATTTGAATGATTTTGAGGTTGAGCTTGAGGCGGATGATTATTCTGTTGTTGAATTTTATAGTCAGGAAGGAGAGCTGACTAATTGGACTGATAATGATGCATGCGAAGCTGATGTTTATGCATTTGATTGGTTCAGCGCTGACTTCTTCCCTTATTTAGATACAGAATCAGCAGGGCTTAATTTAGATAATAAGAAGATTTGGATATTGGGCCAGGAAGCAACTCTTAAAGATGTTACAGATTCCTCAATCAGGTTCTACATGGATGGAAAAACCTATGATCTTGATGATGGAGATACGTTCGAATATATGGACGAGTATTATTTCATAGAGCTTGATTTTGTCGATCGTGGGTTGAAGAACATTTATATTGGTTTGGACTAATTTACTTGTTTTTAGGGAACTGATTCTAAATGTATATGCAGGGGGCAGGATTTTCACCTTTAATAGATTCCATCCCTTTTTCTTTGGGGTGAAACCCTCAGACCTTTCTTTTTGAAAAAAGAAAGGGATATGGGTTTGAACCTGCGTAGCTGCTAGAGCACCAAGCCCTGAACCTGGCACGTTCGACCGGACTCCGCCACCCCTGCATAAGCATGTATTTACCTTCTGAAATAGGGGCTTGGGTTGCAAAGCAACCTGGCGGGCATTCTTCGGAACGCCGAAGAATTAAATCGCCACCCCTGCATAAATTTATTTTATTCAAATAAAATTTTAGCCCCGACCGGATTCGAACCAGTGTCACAAGGTCCAGAGCCTCGTATCCTTGACCGCTAGACTACGGGGCTATTTCAGTCTTCAGTCTCAGTTTATGCAATATTATTCTTCCTCAAAAAGCTTTTATATAGTGCATAGGATATATCCAAGGTGGTTGTATGATTGAAGCAGCAGGAGCAGTTGCGTGTTTGATTCCAGCAGCATTTATTGGGATACCATTAGTGTTATCTTCTATAAAAATAGTAATGCAATATGAGAAGGGAATAATATTCACTCTTGGTAAATTTTCAGGAGTTGCAAATCCAGGTTTAACAATCATATTCCCAATTGTTCAATCTATGAGAAAGTTGGATACAAGAATTCTTACAATCGATATTCCAAAACAGGAAGTAATGACTAAAGATAACGTTCCAATAATGGTTAATGGAGTGGTATTCTTTAAGGTCGAGGATGTGGAAAAAGCAGTTTTGAAAATACAAGATTACAAGTATTCACTTTCCCAATATGCACAAACTGCACTCAGAGACATAATTGGAAACAAGGAAATGGACGTTGTTCTTTCAAACCGCGATGAAGTTGCAGGTGAAATACAGGCAATTGTGGACAAAGAAACTGATGAATGGGGTCTTGATGTTACAGGGATAAAAATCCAAGATATTGAGCTTCCTGC
>JAHJBR010000123.1 GCA_018813445.1 Microcaldota archaeon
ACCATCTGCAAGAACCATTCTGACCCTGAAATGGCCCTGTCCTTTACTTCCAGAACCATCGATGCAGATGAAAACAGCATCTCTGGATTCGTGGCGCTCACAGGGAAGCCAGTCAATATCGGTAATGTGAATACTTGGAAAGGCCCACCTCATTACAACCGTGCATTTGCCGAAGAGAGAAAATATCCCCTTATTTCAATGCTCACTATTCCAATAAAACACATGGGCATGGTTATCGCAGTCCTTCAGCTGATAAACCCCAAGCCAGAATACAGCGCTAAATTAGAGAACACCTGGGCATCCAGAAGAACAATCTGCACCTATTCCGAATCCGATAGCGCAATGCTGGAAGTTCTCGCACAGGGGGCAGCAAGAAAATTCCATCAGCTTTCCTTTGATTCCAAATAGGAATAAAAAAGCTCTAGTCTAATCTATATCATGGATGATTATCTGGAATTCGTGGAATGCGTAGACTCCTATGGAAAGAAAGACGGAAAAATTACCCTAAATCCAGAGATATACTCAGAATCAGAAGACTCTTATTTTGATAAATTGGAAAACAAGAAAATAAACTCAGAACAGTTAAGCAAGCAGATGGATGAAGCTGTGAATCCATTGGTCCTTCGCAACTACGAGCCCAATATCAAATCTGAAGCTGAACTAGACAAGTATGTGGAATTCAGAAAGAAAAAGATCCAGGAAGCAATGGAAAAAGCAGGCTCAAACGACGTGGTGCAGAATGATGATAGAAGTGAAACTCTTCTAAGCAACCTTTTCCTGATGAGCACAAAAGACAGGAGATTGCGCTGTTCATTCGTAACCTTGGATTTGCGCGGATTCACTAAAATGGGCCAGAGCATGCCTTCCGCAGATTTAACCAGATTGGCAACAGTGCTTTCAAAAGAAATGAGCGTCCTTACCTACGAATTCAACGGATTTGTTTTGAAATATATGGGAGATGGCCACGTTGCATACTTCACTGCTCCGAATATTCTTGCAGCAGTAGATTCTTCCCTATACTATTCGCATGCATTACGCAGAATAATCATCGAAGTAATAAATCCAATATTCGATCAGAACGGCTTACCTAAACTAAAGTTTGGAGTCGGGGTAGAAGCAGGAATAGTGAATATCACAAGAGTTGGAAGCTGGCAAACCAAAACCCATCACGATCTCATAGGCCCTCCAATAAACATAACCTTCAAAACCCAAACCCTAAGCAAGGAAAACGAAATCCTGGTTGCTGAAAAAGCGTTCAGATATGCAAGCCCATCCTGGAAAAACAAACTTAAAGAAGTAAAGCTTCCTTCCACATGGACCTACACTCCTCCTTCAGAGGAAAAGAAAACACCTGAGGAAATAGAACTGGAATTCAAAAAGAAAAATGATCCTGTTGAAAAGTTCAAGACACTGGTCGGGCTGGCTGAAAAAAACTCTGAAAAGGTTTTGAAAGTCTATTCTCTAGAATAATCCTATCTTACATAATCCAGAATAGTATATTCCTTTGCATAATAATATTCATTATTCCCCTTTTGTTGCCTATCCAATACACTTTCAGGTTTGTTTATTCTGGGCCTATTAGTATCTTTATCTCTTCTCATGGTAACATCCATAAGCTTAAGGAACTCGTTCATCCCATCATGCTTATCCATTGGTGCAGAAGCATGTCCTTTCACACTCTGCTCACCTTCAAATACAATCAATCTGGAAGCAACTGCATCTACAAAAACCACATCGTGATCAACAATGAACGCAGTCTTTCCTGAATCAGAAAAAACTTTTCTCAATAAATCCGCAAGATTAAGTCTTTGTTCTATATCTAAAAACGCCGAAGGCTCATCCAATAAATAAATATCTGCTTCAGCAGAAAGCGCAAGAGTTATTGCTACTCTTTGCAACTCCCCTACAGACAGATCAGAAAGCTGCCTAAGCACTAATCTATTTACATCCAATGCTCTTTTGCATTCTTCAAAAACCAACCCATTCATCTTCTTGGATTCAAAAAGCTCTTCAACACTTACTCCTTCTTCAGCCTTTATGTACTGCGGCTTATAGGAAACCCTGAACCCCCCTCCATCCCCTTCAGTCGGATTCTCAACTCCTGCAAGCATCTTTACAAATGTAGATTTACCCAATGCATTCCTTCCAACTATTCCAATTACTTCCCCTTCCCTTATGTCTCCTGCATCGCATCTCAAATCAAAACCTGAATACTTCTTCCTCATTTCCCCATAGCTAAATCTAGGTTTTTTCTTTGTTTCGCTCTGGCTAAACCTACTGAATACTATCTCCCTATTCCTAAACCTTATGTTCTCCTCCTTAAGGAATCCTGAAAGATACTCATTAATCCCATTCCTTACATTTTTCACTCCAGTAACAACTCCGTAAACATTTTCATCCCCCCAGAACAAATAAACATAATCACTAGCATAATCCAAAATCGCAAGGTCGTGCTCAACGAGCATTACCTTTTTCCGTTCACTCAATTCCTTAAGCAAAATTGCAACCCTCATTCTTTCCGCAATATCCAAATAATTAGTTGGCTCATCAAAGAAATAGATATCCGCATCCTTCATATATGTAACTGCAATCGCAGTCTTCTGCATCTCTCCTCCTGAAAGCTGACTGAGTTTTCTTTTGAGTATTTTATCTAATCCAAACCTACTTACAGTTTCTTCAGCTTTTCCCTTTTCCCCAAATTTTTCCATCAACTCATTAACAGTTCCATCAAATGCCTCCCTTATCTCTTCTATATTTTGTATCTTATAGCTCAATTTTACCTGCGTTCCTGCGCTTTCCCAATAACCTCTAAGCTCCATATTCATTCTTTCCAGCATCTCTGGTTCCTTGAGCTTTTTCGTTTTTTGGTATACTCCGAAATTAGGTTTTATCTGCTTAGTAAGTATGCGGAGTGCAGTGGTTTTCCCAATTCCGTTTTTCCCCACGAGCCCGCTCACTCCTTCCTTGGGAAGAGGAAGCCCATGAATCCTGAACGCGTTCTTTCCGTATTGATAAATTGGAGTTCCTATCTCCTCCTTCAAATTAACTATGCTTATGCATTGCGCAGGACATTTCTTCACGCAAATCCCACAGCCTATGCAGAGCTCCTCGCTTATCAATGGAAATTTCGTATCCTCTTCTGTCTTTATGCATTCCTTGCCCATTCTATTCACTGGGCATACTTTCTCGCATACATATCCGCACTGCTCCCGTATGCATAATTTTCTATCCAATACTGCGATTCTAACCATAATAATTACCTATAATTCGTATTAGTTTATCAGCTAACTACCTTTTTTAATCTTATTAAAGAAATCAATTTGGTGATAAAATGGACGAACAGACACAAACAACTCAACCAACAACGAAACGTATTAACGACAACACCGTTTATGTAGGGAAAAAAGGAGTAATGGGCTATGTCCTTGCGGTAGTCACAAACTTCAATAATGGAGCAGCAGAAGTCACCATAAAAGCAAGAGGACACCTTATATCTCGTGCAGTGGATGTGGAGGAGATAGTAAAGCACCGTTTTGTTCCTGATGTAAAACTCAAGGACATAAAATTAATGACCGAAGAATTGCAGAGCCGCGATGGCCACCAGAGCAAAGTATCTGCAATAGAAATTATTTTGAGCAAATAGTTTCAATCTTCAGAGCCAAACATATATTCTATTGCACGCTCTGCGTTATCCGCATTAGTAATAACTATGAATTTTTCAATTGCGGACTCAACAGCTTTTTTTACTTTTTTTTCCCTTGCATTTTTCATTGCCCCAAGGAATACCTCCCTAAGCTCATCCACATTTTCTTTACTCAACCAGCCATTTGAATCAAATTCCGGGCCTTCTTCAACCCAGTTAACTCCTTCAAGATCTGCTCCCATAGGAATTATTCCTTCCCGCATTTTATACTCTTCAGAAAGAGCAATTTGAGCCAACCAAATTATCTTTGCTTTCAACTCGCCGTCAACTTTCCTATAAATACTTGGAAGATCAAACCAACTATCAAAACCGAATTGATTCTCCCATGCATAGCCTATTGCAAGAAT
>JAHJBR010000124.1 GCA_018813445.1 Microcaldota archaeon
CCCATAGGTGGTTATTACGGATGCATAGGCGCCCATTAAAGCTGCACGGGAGAGCGGACCATCTTCTGATCTTTCACCTTCCACGATTAGGATTATATTTTCAAAATTTTCCTTAAGATTTTGGAGCTGGTTGAAAAGCCGCTGATCCAATACAGAAGATTCAAAATCCATTCTCGTTTTTCTTTCAATTACTGTTTTTTCAGAACACAGAAAGTCTCCTAGCTCAAGCATCTTTTCTTCAACTTCTGCACCTAATTCTAGAAAAAGAGAAGGGAACAAACGCTCCCTTTTATCTATGATTACCTTGGCCTTTTGTTGCATGGGATCAGGCCAAATTTATGAGCTCTTCTAACTCTGGATAACTTATTGCACAACCTGCATATTTCAATTTATAAAGAGCTGCGGAATAAACTTGTTTTTTCATTTTTCCATAGGGATTAAAAAATCCATTCTCGTAGGCAAAGGCAAGGAACTCAGTGCTTCGGAATACGTACATCCCTTTTGTAAGAGAATTTAGCTTATCTAGGTTTGTTTTATTCACCATTACATGGGTGCGGAATTCCTTTTCAAAATGCTCTTTTATTTTGAATGGGGCTTCAATGAGAAGACGGGTAGTCCGTTCATCCATGAATATACTTTTTATCCCTAATTCAGAGGCAAGGGCAAGGATTTCCATTTCTCCATTATGGGCAAGGGTTATTGGTCTTCCTCGTGCAAAAAAGATATTGTTTGCTGCATTGAGCATCTCATTTCTTTTTGCAAGTATTGCTGGTGAGATGCTTATTTTTTTTATAAATCCTTTTTCAACTTTGTCTGAAATACGGAGTGCCGAAAATGAATATTCTTTTGTGTGAAGATCAAGAGGATGAATTATGCATTCGTATTCAATTGCATCGGTTATTAGAAGAGAAAGATTGAATTTCTTGGTTAGGAATTGGATTGATTCTGCAAGGCATGAATCAGTTAAGGAAATTAAAGAGCTTGCATCGCATAAAATATCTTTCATTCTATCCCTCTACAAAATCCTTCAGCTTTTTCAGCCGGTCGCGTGCATTTTTCTCTTCTTTCATCCTATCGAACATCATTGTGTGCCCGGCATAGGAAAGGATTTCCTGTTTTTCCACGCCAGTTATTTCAGATGCTACACCTAATGAGATTCCTTGGGCGTAAAGGGTTGCTGCAACTTTGAGCTTGGCTTTTGAAATAAGACTTATTATGAATCTTGAATCTTGTGATTCCAATCTTCCTACTGAGTCTTCAAATGCAGCATAGCGGTTTAAAAAATCTTCATCTGGGCATTCAGGGCCAATGCAATCTTGGAGAGCGAGAAGTTTTTTTTCTATAGAGTCTCTTTTTGGTTTGTATATACTTTGAATGAATCTAGGTTTACTGAATATTTTTGAAAGTACATATGCAACTATTGCAAGATGAAAAAGTTTTTTTGAATTGATTATTGATGCTTCGCGCAGAATCGCATCATCAATCTTGCGCAATCTTTTGGAATCAGTCTTGCGAAAAGCAGCTATTATTTCATTCAAATATTCGCGGAGGTTCATTTTTAGACACCTATAAACAAAAGCTTTATTAATATTGTCATGATTCAATCATGATTGTTGCGTGATTTGATCGCAACGCATGATACAAACACCATGAAGCACGACCCTCAAGAGGTGATTGCAATGAATGAGGGCACTAACGAAGACAAGGTATATAAAGTTAATCACGCGGATGTGCGCGAGGAGATAAGGAAAGAAGTTGCAGAGAACCTTGAGAAATTCAAGGATCCTGTGGTGCTTGGGGTGCTCATAAGCAGGTTGCTTGAGGAGCGGGAAAACACTAACCGGATACTCAAGAACTTAATTGCAAGGATTGAGCAGCTCGAAGGAAAACAGGTTGCAAAGGAAACTCCTATGCTCCCGAAAGTGGATGAAGGAATAGTGGCTTTCCTTAGAGAAGGGCCAAAAACCGCAGAAGATGTGCGGAAACAGCTCAACTATAAGGGAAAGAACGCAGCATCCGCAAGACTGAACAGACTCCATAATTTGGGAGTCGTTGTAAAGAAGCATGTAGGAAAGCAAGTTTATTTCATGCTTGCTTAGTTCAAAAAAGAGCAAGGCGACAAATCAAGGAAGGCGCTTCCTACTTACACAGCACAGGACAGGATCTCCCCCCACAATTAATTTTATCTGTCCTGCGCGTGTATACAAAGCCTGGGGTGCACTAATTCCCCACCTTTGCCCCCAGGCATCATTTTCAAGGCTCTCTGGCCAGCGTAAGCAACTGTAAACCAAAGAACCTTGCGCCTTCCTTATATTCATTTATTCCAAAGAATTCGGGAGCCCGATTGCGCAAGCATCCGGATTCTCTTTATTTTCATTTGGCGGAATAGGTTTCAAAAACTGTTTCCGCCAAATCCTCACTTCGAAAAAATTATTTTATGGTAAAAAATAGGAAACACGAATTTTTACAAATTAACTATTGTAAAATTCGTGTGTATTTGTAAATTGCATATTAATAAGTGCATATAATTTACAAATATAATAAAAGAATTGCTGCATAAAATAAACCCATGAGCGCAACAGTTCTACAATTGCCAGCACAAAAAAAAGAGATACGTCTTGATCTAAGACCCCCATGGAAAGTTAAGGCTGGAATGGTAGCACATGCCTGTAATCCCTGGCTTAGAACCCCACTTAGAGAGGGTTCTGCGTTGTTCAATGCTGGTGGACAGGAATTAAAAAGAGGCGTTGAAGTTGCCCTAGGAATGATGAAGAATATGGGATATAAAGGATATCCGCTAGGATCATCGATTAGCACGATTGCTGGAAAACTTCCATCCAGTTATGTTGCACATGTGGTTTGCTTGAACATGGATTCCCCACCAACAACCGAACCTACAAATTTAGATAGGGGAATACTGAATACAATGAGAATTGCGGAAAAAAGAAAACTAAAATCCGTGGCATTTTCTCTTCTTGCAGGAGAATGCGGAGCGATGGATGAATTGGAATCAGTTAGAAGGATACTGAGCATATCGGCTGTTTTCCTTAGAACATCGGATAATGTGTTCAAAGCAATTATTTGCGTTCCAGAAGCTCTTTTTGAAAAAGCGTTCCTGGTTCTTGAAACCGCTAAAGCGATATTTGAAGCAAACGATTTTGTGTATTGCCAAAAGGATAAAGATTAAACTGCATCGCTTCTTCCTTTTTCTCCTTTTACTGCATAATCAGCCATTCCTGCTTTCCACCAATTTGGATATGAATCAGCGATTTGTTCTTCTACGCTTTTTGAATATTTTACTGCTTCTTTTACATTTGCACGAGAAATAAGTTCTGCTTTTTCTCCTATTGCAAAATCGCCTGCAAG
>JAHJBR010000125.1 GCA_018813445.1 Microcaldota archaeon
CCAAAGCAGGTGAAGGTATGTGCCCCTGCTTTTTCTGGAAATCAGTTGTATCCTGAAAAGTCCCTGAATTTATCACATGCGTTCCTCTATAATTTACATATCCATTTTTGTGAACGTGTCCACAGTGCAGCACATCTGGTTCATCATCTATAACTAAATAATCTATTCTTTCTGGAACTATAAGATTCCCTCCATAAATTGGTGA
The DNA here is from genome assembly GCA_018813445.1 of Microcaldota archaeon. Taxonomy (GTDB): domain Archaea; phylum Micrarchaeota; class Micrarchaeia; order Anstonellales; family Bilamarchaeaceae; genus JAHJBR01. The sequence goes on from JAHJBR010000125.1 coordinate 206, forward strand.
AAGATGCCTTCTTCTCAAATATTCCACCATCACTTTTTCAGGTGCACTATAGGATAAGCCTGACATCCCAGAAACCATGGAATCAAAAGAAGTTCCATGATACATTAAGTGTCTAACTCCATCAACTGAAATCCAGCTAGGATTCCCTACTTTCACCACATCAGTTCTAATGAAAGTATCATCCAATGCAGGCATTGGTTCTGCTCTTCTCACTGCATCATGGTTTCCTGGTCCAACAATAACTTCTATATAATCTGGGAGCATCTCAACAAAATTATCAAACAACTCATACTGTTTGTAAATATCCCTTATTATCAGATCTTTCTCTTGATTAGGATAAATTCCAATTCCATCAACAACATCTCCTGCAACAAACACATACTTGACTTTCCCAGCAAGTTCCAAATTTCCTTCCCTTAAGTTCAGCCAATTCACGAATTTCTGAAACTGCTTTTCAAGGAAGTGCTTTGATCCAAAATGAATATCAGAGACATAAATCGCAGCCAAATCATTCTCGGAAATTTTCTTTTCTCTTGCAATAGGCATATCTGGCCATTCTATGTCCTCCACAATAACAAACTGTTCAAAAACTTTTCCGCTAATTGAAATTATATCATCTTTGAGTATTTTCCTTGCCTTTGCGTATACTGGTTCATTCTTTCTTGAAATAACTGCCTTGAAATACCCACTCAAATCCTCAATCTCAAGCAGTATGCTCCCTTTTTTTGTATCTCTTTTTTCACCAACTATTGCAATTGCCCTTATGCTTTTACCAAGCTCCCTTTTCACATCTATAAGTTCTATGGTCGGATGTTTTGAAGGCATTCCCCGTAATATTCTACTGATCCTCTCATACCTGTTCCTGAAATGAGCTACAAAATCATCCACGCTTCCAGTAGTGCGTGATTTTCCACTCACGTCGAGCTGATGATGCACTTTTATATCTGGAGAATGTTCTGCAGCAATGCATCTAGCCCTGTTTCTTATAACTTCTACTTTTTTCTCCTTGATTTTTTCCAATGAACTCAGAATATCTTCTTTAGAAAGCAATGGTTTCCCTAATCCTATTAATTCTTGAAAAAGTTCTTGGTTTTCCTGCTGGACTAGTTCTTCTGCATCAAGAGCAACCCTTACTCCGTTGCTTCGGAGTCTGTCCAGCACATAAAACACCCACCTATTGCTTTATCGACTCCAGCGCGCTTATTATTCCCCATATTTGGGTGCGTGTATGTGGAGGCATATTCACATCTTCGCTTATAGGTTCAATCAGATATATTGCAGCACTTACCTTCACAATAAGATCATCTTCCCCTTGCAATCTTACTTTTGCATCTGCCAATGCCTTGCGTATATTTTTTGGAACTGAATTGTCTCCCAAAACGTCTTCTATCATAGATATTATGCTCTGAATCCGTTGATCCATATAACCACCCCTAAAGAGAACTACTATCTATATGCATAAAAGCTATAAAGGCTTTTGGAAAATAAAAAGAAAAAAATGAATTATTCTCTACTTAGTGCTCTTAGTTGCTTAAGTGCTTCAAGAGCATTGAACGCTTGTGCATATGCCTCAATAGCAATAATTGTTGTATTTGGCCCTATGCAAGATGTTCTTATTGGCCCGCAACCGTTTTCAAGCACTAATTCCACTTCAGCAGTAGCATCGCTACCTGTGCCTAGACTATGGTTATCATAGTTTGCGAATTTGAGGCTTTCTTGTCCAATCGCATTGGTTATGGCACTTATTACTGCATTAACTGGTCCATTACCCATCGCCTCTCCAAATTTCTCTTCCCCGTTTATCTCAATCTTTACTCTTGCGCGTGGGGGCCAATTACCGCCCATGATAATTTCTATATCCCGTTCATCTATTTTCAATACTCCACATTGCTTACCCATAATGATTTCAAATGCATTGAGAATAAACTCAGCATCGCTCACGTGTCTACTTGCAGATATTGACTTATCATTTTCAGCAATCTCATCCATCCTAGATTTTATTTTTGGATGTTTTACGTCTATTCCAAATTGCTTCATCTTAACTATTGTATTCGACTTTCCTGCAAGCGGACCAGTTTCAACTCGTTCTTTATTTCCATATGTTCTTGGGTTTTCAGGTACATATATGCTAGACTTTCTCCCCATCTCCAGAGATTTCATATATCCATTTGCATGCGGTCCACTATTGTGCACAGAAGAATCTTCCCCTATTGCAGGTGCATTCGCAGGTATTGGGATTCCAGCTAAGTTTGCAACAAATCTACTGATTTCAAAAAGCCTATTCAGCTCAAGTGTTTTTCCTTTTACATCTTTCGGAACCACTCTCCAAAATTGATGAAGTTCCTTAAGCACTAAATGCAGTGCTGCATTTCCAGTCCTTTCACCAAGCCCGTTTATCGTAGTCTGTCCTCTTATCGCCTGTCCTTTTTCAGCAGCAGCACATGCGGCAACCACTGTGTGGTGCGCTGCTAATCCAGAATCATTGTGGAAATGCACATCTAACGGTATTCCAGTTTTATCTATCATGAACGAAGTAAGAGCAAATGCATGTTCTGGCGTTGCAACTCCTATTGTATCAGGAATATTGTATCTGAATTCCGCATCTTTTGCAGCATCCGCACACCTAAGAGCAACCTCAACAAGGTGATCTGGATCTGCACTGAATGCATCTTCTAGTGAAACAAGTATTTTTTCAAATCCAATACTTCTTGCAAACTTAACTGTTTCAACCACATCTCCTGTAAGTTCATGGGGCATCTTCCCAAACTTTACCCATGCATGCGGAACAGAGCCTGAAGAAAAGATATGAATTTCATCCATACCTACTTCTTTTGCAATTTTGACATGTTCTGGAATAGTCATTGAAAGTCCGACAAGCACAGTTTCTAATCCGGCTTTATTCCTAAACTCCACTATCGCTCTAGCCACTTGATTTTCAGCAGTACTTGCACCAGGGTAACCAACTTCTATTGCAGGAACACCCCATCCAGCCAGTTCAGTTATTACTCTTTTTTTGCTTTCAGTTCTAGGAACGTTTGGATTTGCAAATGCCTTATATGTCTGCATCCCATCTCTTCCAGTAGTGTCAAAAATCATGAAATGTTTTAGCCATTCTCGTCTTGGATTCATCATTACTCGTGCCATTCCATTCGCATGCGCAGCAACCTTATCAAGATTCGCCTGCCTCATTTTGAATATTTCCCTGCTCCCTATACTCGGAGCCTTTCCATTTGTTTGAATCATGAATATCACCATCGTATATTTTTCTATTGTATTGGAAATTCCATTTCCAATGCGCACAAAATTTATGAAATTTTATGCAGGAAAAAGCTGAAAGTAGAAGTTTGGACAAATCCTCAAATTAACGAAGAAAGAATCCAATAATCAGGGGTATTAGCAATGTCGGGCGGCTAGCCCAAAAGAAGAAGCAAGAGTGCAGCTGAGCATCCAG
>JAHJBR010000126.1 GCA_018813445.1 Microcaldota archaeon
ATTGGAAAAACTCAATGACGCAGAATTGGATTCTGCGCTTTCAGAAATAAGTATAATCGCAAGAGCAACCCCTGCTTCGAAACTCCGCGTAGTGGAACGCATGGTGAAAAAAGGCGAAATAGTCGCAGTCACCGGGGATGGAGTTAATGATGCTCCTGCACTAAAAAAAGCCCACGTTGGAGTAGTGATGGGCAAGACAGGAACAGAAGTGAGCAAAAGCGTTGCAGACCTTATTTTAATGGATGATAATTTTGCCACTCTTGAAAAAGCAATAGAATATGGAAGGGTAATAACCAATAACATAATCAGCTTCCTTAGATTCCAGATAACCACCAACATTGCCCTTGTGCTTCTTTCCTTACCCTATGTAATGGGAATCAAAATCTTTGATCCGATTCAAATTTTATGGATAAACCTTCTCATAGATGGCCCACCTGCCCTTACTCTTGGTTTAGAAAAACCAAGCAAAAGCACTATGAAAGACAAACCAAAGAAAAGAACAACATTCATTAATCCACACTTCATTTCCACAACCCTGAATATGGCATTCTACATGACCGCGATTTCCCTGCTCTTGTTTTTCTATTATTCTAATTCCAACCCAGTTAATGCAACTGCAGCAACCTTCACTGCATTTGTTTTCATGCAGCTTTTCAATGCTTTGAATAGCCGCTCCAAATCCCAACCATTTCATTCTAAATTGCTTTCAAACCCATGGATGGTTATTACTCTGCTTTCAGTTGCAGCCCTTCAAATATCCATAATAAGCATTCAGCCACTTAAGGAATTCTTCAGAATCGCTGATGCAAGCCTTTCCAATGTTGATTTGATTATTGCGATTGCTGCAGGCTCAACTGTGCTTATTCTAGGCGAAGCAACCAAATACTTTAGAAGAAAGCATTTGGGTTTTTCCCCTAGCCTATGAATTTAGTGATTTAATGGAATTTGAAAACATTAAATTAGAAATATTTCCTGAAGTTTACGAACCTGCAGAAGATTCATTTCTTCTTGCTAAATATGCAAAAACCCTTAATGGAGATGTTCTGGAAATTGGCTGCGGCTGTGGAATTGCATCTCTTGCTTGTGCAAAATCAAATTCGAAAAATTCAGTTCTGGGTGTTGATATCAATCCAAAAGCTGTATCTAATTCAGCGCACAATGCTGCTCTAAATAAAATAAAGAACGCTTTATTTATCCAAAGCAATCTATTTTCCAACGTAAATGGAAAGTTCGATGCAATAATGTTTAATCCACCTTACCTTCCCACAACAAAAAAAGAAAAACTAAAAGATAATCTCAATTATGCATTTGATGGCGGAAAAACTGGAAGAGAAACCACAGATATTTTCATTTCATCTGTGAAATCATTCCTAAAACCACATGGCGTAGTTCTCCAAGTCGAAAGTAGTCTTGCAGGAATAGAAAAAACAATGAATAGGTTTAGCTCACTCGGTTTTAAAACTAAAATCCTAGAACAAGAAAAGTTCTTTTTTGAAAAACTTGCTATAATAAGCGCAAAGCTATAGAACTATACACACTTTTCCTTTTTTGCTTATCGTAACTGCGGTTTCTCCTGAAAATGCAAAAGTCTTCACCTGTCCTTTCTCAACCTTTATCATCATTTCAGGCAAAATTCCAGTTCCTCTTCCATCAAAAAGATAGATTATCCCTTCACTTCCCTCATTATCATTAACTATTATTCGTGTATATGTATCCATTTTAGTTTTGGTCCTTGCATACTCCCCCTGAGTGACAATTTTAACCAACAATTCATCAGTGTTCACATTCCTCATTCCATTCTTCAATTCAGTAAGATGAGTTATGTTTGCTGCCTTGAATCTTTGTTTTGCCATCTTGAATGCTAATTTTACGTCATCCTCCATCTGCTTAATCATCTTCTGGCTTTGCTGAAACATCACCTGCTCATCTCCATCGCAAGCCATCATTATCTCAAAAGCCCTTTTGAATATTGTTTTGCCCCCTTGTTCCTCATCCACTGCTTCAGGTATTTCCACTGCTTCTGGTTCATCCACAGAAACCAGCTCATCAAGCTCCTTGCTTATCTTCTCAGGTTCAATAGCTGCCCCAATGCTTTCAAGCTCCTCCTGAACCACTCCTCTTACTTCTTCAGGTATACTTTGCACCTCAATTTCCCTAGCTGCCCTTTCTTCTTCACTCATTATTACATCTAATCCTGAAATAATATCTACATAGGATGTAAGCATCCGTTGTATGCTTTTCTCCCGTTTCTCCATATCCACTGGTTCTGAACCCACTGCTTTTTTGTAAACTTTCTCAATGGTAGGCATCATCTTGCTCTTCACCATTGCAGATTTAGTCTTGCCCAATCCCTTATCGAATATCCTTTCTATTGGTTGCAGAAGCTTTCTTTTCTTTCCATCTGTTGCTTCAGGAATAGCACCATTACTATCATCATCATTGGAAGCAGAGCCAAATATTTCAGCAAAAGATATTGCATTCTTATCCATGGTCTGCCTTTTGGAAAGTATGTCTCTTGCAGTAGCCTTCACCTTTTCATCCTTATCATAGGAAAGCTCCAGCAACGCGAAAGTAGCACCAGGATCATCGCTCTCAGCAAGCCTTAGGGCAGCCTCCTTTCTTACTGAAGGTTTTTCATCAAAAGTAAGAGAAATTATCTTCTGCAGCTCTCGTTTTTCCATGTTATCATCCTAGACCGTTATTAATACACTTATGGGTTTAAAACTATTTTCTGTTTATTTACTCCTTTTCTTATTTCACCACTCTTATCCATTACTTCCATAAGTTCCCTAAATACATTCAACAACGCTCGTACTTCATGCTCGTTTGCTTGCGCCCTTCCCACAACTCTTTTCAATGCAACTGGCCCGCGCTTATTTTTAGTTTGGAGTGTTGTACATAAAGTTTTGAATATTCTATGCATTGCTTCCAATTCCTGTTTTTTCGGAGCATTTTCTCCTTGCCCTCCTTTTCTATCCGCCAGTGTATACAACGCAATCGCAGCCGCATGCGAAATATTCAAAACTGGATACGTTTCACTGCTTTCTATATTCAAAAGCAAATCACATTTATTCAATTCATCCTGATTCAAACCTATTCCTTCTCTTCCAAAAACCAAAGCGATCCGCTTCCCGTCATAATATTTCATTCTTTTTGCAAAATCCCTTAAAGGAACAACGCCGCGTATAGTCCCTTTATTCCTTACCTTTACTCCAGTTGTTCCAATCACAAAATCACAGCCCTTGATAGCCTGTTCCCAACCTCTAACCTTTTTCATTTTCTGAAGAATATCTTTAGCATGCTTAGCCCCCTTATATGCATCAATATTTATTCTGCATTTCATATTCACTGTATACAATTCAGAAAATCCAAAATTCTTCATAACTCTGCAAACTGAACCCAAATTAGAAGAATATTCAGTTTCAACAAGCACAACTCTAACTTTCATGGTTGAAATTTGCCCAATAGTAATTTAAACCTACTCTCAGTTATCCCCTCAGAATAAAGGGCTGGGCTGATGTTTGATTCAAAACAATATTGTAAAATATATTTTACCCTTCTTTTCCTAGCACTTCTCATCAATCATACAGAAGCAGCATCAGTAACTCTAGACAGTCCTTCAGACAACTCACTTGTTGATCTTAAAACCGAACTCACTTCATTTTACTGGTTCGTAAATGGGTTTACTAACTCAGCCGCATGCACACTTTCCATATCTGGCTCTAATAAAATAACCGCAGTTAACCCTAATTGCGCAAACAATGCAAAATGCCGGGTAGATGTGACCACCAACCAATTAACTACCGGAGAATATGATTGGAATGTTTCATGTACAAACGTTATTGCAACAGCATCCAGTGGAGTATGGTCTTTTCAAGCATTCACACAAGGCGAGGATGCAACATGTGAAATACTTTCACCCCAAACAGGTGAGGTTTTTCCCGCACCACCTAACAACGTATTTTACACTTGGAAAACTGGAAACCTAGATTTTCCTTATAATTGCAACATATTTGTAGACAGCTATTTCATAATCTCTACAACCTCCAACAACGATGAGGACTCAACCACCTCAACAGTTCCAATGGGTTTGCATGCAATGAAGATGAATTGCTTTGATCCAGATACAAGCGTGGATTGCGGTCAAAGGCTTTTCAATGTGGATGGAGAAATAATCCTAGATTTACCTGCAGATGGAATCACGCTCAATTCAATGTCCAACACATTCTCTTTCCGAACTCGTGGTTTCAGCTTGCAACCTAGCTGCAACCTTTCCATATACAATACCACTGGACTTTATACAAAAATCTCAAGCTTTTCCCATCTTTCAAATCCAAATTATGAAGATGATTTCTCCAAAACAATAAGCGATCTTCCTGAAGGAGACTACACATGGTCAGTATATTGTGCACGAGATGAGAATTCAGTATCAAGCTTAACCAACCACTTTACTATTGATTACCCAGTTCCGTTAATCACTCTAACCAATCCAGACGGCTCTGCACCTGTGCAGTCCACTCCTTATACATTTAGAATTGATTATAACAGCTACACTGGCCCTACCTGTGGAATTTCAATTTATGCAGTTCCATCAAACAACCTTATTTACTATAATTCAAAGAGCTGCTGGGGGGGAAAAGGCGAATTCTCAGTTCCTAATCTTTTGGAAGGAAACTATAAATGGAACGCTTCTTGTTCTCAAGGAGTTTATCCAAAAAGTTCTGCTGGCCCAGTAAACTTTTTAGTTGATTATAATGACCCGAACCTTGTTCTTACTGATCCAGCTGAAGGATTTACAATCACGACTACCTCTTATTTCTTTAGATTAGGTTATGGAGTTTACTCTAGCCCAACCTGTGCAATATCGATATATAATAAATCAAATAGTTTAGCATATACTGGATCCAAATCCTGCGGTGCAGGAAGCTGCTCATTTTTCCTATCAAATGCGCTTCCTGAAGCAGAATATAAATGGAACGCATCGTGCTCCCAAGGAGTTTATCCACAAAGTTCTGCTGGATTCGGAAACTTTTCAGTTGATTATCCAAACCCAACGTTAACTCAAACTGCTCCTTTGGAAGGAGTTGAACTGAATCAGAGCTCCAACTACTTCACTCTTTCCTATTCAGGATACACTTCCCCTAGCTGCAGTATCTTCATCTACACCGATTCTCATTCCCTACAAACCACCAGCACAAAATTCTGTGCTGGAAACACATGCACATTCACAATTTCAAATCTTCCAGAAGGAAACTATTCCTGGAACGCATCCTGCTCCCAAAATCTTTTTCAAAATATCTCCACAGAACTAAAGAATTTTTCAGTAAAATACCCAATCCCAACTTTAGTCCAATCCAATCCCAACGATGGTGTCGATCTCACTTTGATTACAAATTATTTTAACCTAACTTACACGGGATATACTTCCCCTGCCTGCGAAATCCTAATAACCAATGCAGGCACTGGCTTCTCACAAAAATATTCGCTTTCCTGTTCAGGAGGAAACTGCTTTCGGGGTATTTCAAACCTTCCTGCAGCACTTGGCTATTCCTGGTTTGGAAACTGCAGCCAATCAATGCTTTTACCAACTACCACTGGCTCACGTTCATTTAATGTGAGATATGACAATACAGCATGCGATCTTTTATCTCCAGCAAACAATTCAGTTCAATCTCTGCTTTCAATACTGTTCCAATCCAATTTCTCAGGGTTCGCAGCCAACCCCAGCTGCACTTTACACATTTACCCTGTTGCAGGAGGAGTTCCAACACATACAGGAATGTCTTGCAATATTGCAGATAACACTTGTTCTAAATCAGTGCTAAACCTTGGCTCAGGATTCTATTTATGGAATGTTACTTGCACAAGAGCACCGCAAGCAGATGCAAAAAGCAAAACATTTACCTTTGAAGTAAGGTATGCTGATACAGAATGCCACTTGATTCATCCATCTGAAGGCTATGTAATAAATACAACCACAAACGTCCTTTATGCAAATTTCTCAGGTTTTCTTTCCCCTCCTTCAGCCCGCTATGATATATACGATTTTTCCAGTGGTTCTAAGATCACTTCCAATTCCTTAATATGTTCAGGGCTAACAGGAAATTGCACAGGCACAATGCCTTTGCTTGCTGAAGGAAATTATACCTGGAATATAACATGCACCAAAGCCCCGCAAAACCCAGCATCCAGCGAAATAGTGCGATTCGAAGTCGATTACCCTGATTCAAATCTTACTCTAGTTTATCCTGCACCGGCAGATATAGTAAGCAGTCTAATCAACATCTTCAATATTTCCTACAATCTATATTCATCTCCAATGTGTGCAATCTCAATTTACAATTCCTCCTTGAGTCAAGCCTTTTATTGGAGACAGGCATGCCCGGCTGGAACTTGCCCATTCATAGTCTCAAATCTTCCAGAAGATATATACACATGGAATGCATCCTGCTCCCAAGGAATTCTACCCACTGATTCCACCAGCGCAGGCACATTCGCAGTGAAATATCCAGAAACCTCTGTGAATCTTACAAGCCCAACAAACTCCAGCATAGTCTCGCAGTTTCCATCAGTGTTCAACATCACGTATCAGAATTTTTCAATCCCATTTTGCGTAATGGAGGTTTATGCATCTGGTTCATTTTACAATTCCTATCCAATGAACTGTCTATTTGGAAATTGCACTGTTTCTTTAATTGATCTTCCTCCTGGTCTAGATTATAGCTGGAACGCATCCTGCTCGCAAGGAGTGCTTCCTCCTGCATCAAGCGAATCCTGGGATTTCCTAGTTGTATATCCTACTCCAAATTGCACTCTGATTTACCCAAACAATGACCAAATTCTAGACAATGCAGCAGGAGTACAATTCAATGTCTCTTTTCCAGGCTATTTCATAGATTTCAGCCGCAGTGTGCCTAATAATTTTTGCAACATCTCAGTATACAATAAATCTGGTTTGGTTCTTGAAAGACAAATGGCATCTTGCTCTAAAGGAGAATGCCTTGATCCTCTATCTACTATGAATTTAGAAAACGGGACCTATTCCTGGAACGCATCCTGCAATTTATGGCCGCTTGGAGAAGCAGTAAGCGAAACCCAGGTATTCCATCTAGGCTCTCAAGTGATTTTAAGAGAACCAGCAGACAATTCA
>JAHJBR010000127.1 GCA_018813445.1 Microcaldota archaeon
AGTTCACGGCGTCCATCCCATAGGCTTTTTTATGGAATTTATCAATTAGGTTGTAATCCCCTATATCTGCAGTTGCAGCTTCATATGCATAATTTATCGGGCTTTTCAAAGGCAAATTCCAAATAGGAAAACTTTCTAATTTTGCATAACCGCTCTGCTTCCCTTGTAAATGGTCTTGATAAACTAATGTAAGGCATGTTGCAAGTTTTCCTGAATTTGGGCCAGCACCAGTAACTATCACTATGGGCGCTTTGGTTTTTATGAATGGTTTTTTTCCAAAACCTGAAGATGAAGCTATTGATTTTAGATTATGTGGATAATCTTTTATCAAGCCACGATAATAAACAGAATAACCATTCTTTTTCAAAAATGCTCCAAAATCCTTTGCTGCTGATTCCCCAGAATAAAGATTTATGCATACTGAATTGATTTTGAATCCGTAATCCTCTATGGCATCCATTAGTTTTAGGGTAAAATCCCTATAGCTTATCCCTAATGCACCCATTTTTCTTCCAGATTGAAGATCGCGAGCACTTACGCAAGGAAGAAATTCCACTTCTCTTTTTTCAGCAAGCTTCTTCACCACTTCTATCTTTGTATTCAAGCGGTAGCCAGGAAGCACTCTTGCAGCATGATAATCAAAAAGTAATTTTCCACCGAATTCTAAATAGAGTTTATCAAAATAAGAAGCTCGCTTAACTATTGCAGCTGATTGTGCTTCCAAATACTTTTCATTATTAAATCCATATTCCCCTAAGAACGTAAATGATTCTTTTTTAAGCATGGGAAAGGTTGGAAGAAAGAAATTAAATAACTATTGGCCTTTGAATTTGAAATAACCTGCAAGCAGTATAATTCCAAGGATAGCGCTGGTTGCAAATGGACAGGCTTTAGGACTATCTCCGCATTTTATTGCCGCCTGCATCATGCAGTTATCAGATTCTGCAAAACAATCAGCTACATATCCATCTTGACAATCTTTTTTATCGTTTCCACTTGCCACCATGGCTTTGCAGGATTCTAATTTAGAAGCACATTCATCAATTTCTGGGCATTTTCCAGCTGCATAGGCTGCACTAGCTATCGGGTAATCCGTACTTGTACACATTATTCCCGAAGTCTTGTAACCATTATAACAACTGGCATCCATTTTCCCATTATCATCAAATTCACAGTATTGGCATGCCTTACTATAGGTAAATGATGAACAGCTTTCTGCAAATGCAATTGAAGACAATAAAAAAATCCCAAACAATAGGAAAATGGTTTTTGACATGTGGGAATTTGGAATAAAAGGTTTATATAGGTTTTCAGAATTTTACAAAACCTAGTGCTATCCTATTCCTTAAAATGGATTGATAAGTGGCCGGATTTAATATGTTTATCCATTAACTTAAGATTCACATTACGTTTTAATGATTGGCTGAGTATTCCTGAGAATATAGCACGTATGAGTATGAATTCTGTTTTCTCAGCGTCAGGAACCCAGGGATAGTAATCTATATTGATCTCTATTTTTCCATCCTTGTTAATTACTAAAATGTCCCCAAAACCCAGGGCTGGAAAAAAATCCATGATGAATTGGTATGGATTAGATATCTTAGCAATATTGGCTAAATGCTTTCCATAATTAAATCCAACTTCCCAGAGAATCTTACGGTTTTTTTTGTCCGACCCAGAAGTTTTCAGTGCCAAAACTTTTTCAATTTCATATATACTACTCGTCTCAACAAGAAAATACCGCTCCCCATTATACTCTACTTTGCCTTTGTCATAAGTAATCAGAGAAGCATCTAGCAAATTCTTAAATGAATTATTGGCGTAATTTACTGGCCGGACTTTATTTAGTTCTGCATATTTGGCTTGGTTAACAGTACAATCCTTTTCAACTTTTGCATAGGAAATAGGAGATAGACCTTTTTTGCGTAATTCAGTTGCTGGAGCAGCAATAATTACACATCTTTTATCTCCTCTACCTTGACATTTTGTTTGGACTGCTTCTACAGTTGGATCGTTGAGCATGTATGCCCAAATACCTGCAATCGCGCCTTCTGCCATTATATGTCCAAGGCCATTTTTCCTACAGATAATAAACTCATCTGCAGAGAATTCTATTTCATTTATTTTGATGTTTCTAGTGTATGTTATGTTGCCGGCACAAGTAGTTTCAACAAGTTTGACAAAAAAATCTACAAATAGATTAAACTCTACGGAATTCTTTTTAGGCAAATTAGAAATTCTGGCAAATCCATAACCAAATCGTTTTCCTATTCTATACGCAAGCGGGGGATCAATTTTTTTTTCCAATTCGACCATCAGTTGCTCTGGTAGGAATATCTCCCGATTCATGTTGCCTAGGTTCTCAACTATGAATCCCGGATATTCAAACCTTTGCTTATTGGAATTTATCAGATTATCTATCAGCCAAGAGAATAAACGGTCTTTCATCATATGTTTATCACCTGTGACAGCAAAGCAAATAATGCCATTACTTCAAATTCGCCGTCAGATAGAACATCCGCAACTAAATGCATTTTCCACACGCCTATTTTTGTAATATAGAACGCGGAGTATATGGATACGCATGCCACGAAAAGAGCTGAAGTATCCATAGCTCCGGCTAAAACAGGGATTGCAAGTATTAAAAACGATATTATGTTAAGGATATGAAGTAAAATTATCGATCGCTTTTCTCCGATTATGGCCGGAATAGTGAATATCCCGTTCATCGAATCTCCTTTTACATCCCGGATGTCAAAGACGATCATATTCCCGATAAATTTGAAAAAAACGAATGCGAAGAATATCGCATTGATGTAAGTTAATGGCATATCAAACCACACTGCAGGAAATAAAGACATAAGGAATGCCCACAGCATGGAAACTGACACGTTTTTGAATCCGGTAATATTCTTCCACCTGGGCCCGGGAATTATGCCCTTTATGCTATACAAAATAACAAAAAGCGGAGG
>JAHJBR010000128.1 GCA_018813445.1 Microcaldota archaeon
AAAAGCACTAACCTTATCTCTAAAGCTCTTTATCTGAGAGAGGACTAAAAGTTCTCCTAAACCAGGAGTAAATGTAAGAGCATTTAGATTAGTTGGATCAATTGCAGCATGGTATCCGCCACCTAAGTCTAAATAGAAGCTTAGGGGTGCACCTTCTTTTACCCAATCAGAAATCTTTTTTTGGGCAGCTATGAGAAGATTGCCGTTCTGCTCTCTTTGTTGGGCTTTTGAAAGATGATTAAACTCACGGCTGCAAAGAATGCCCATTATTCTTTCTTCTAAAGGTTCTTTTCCTTTTGGTAAACTGCCTGCTTTTGTTCTTTTAGTAATTTCTTGCACTCTTGTTTCAACATAGGCTAATGCTTGTTTTTGCAGAGAGCTCATCTATGCCCCCCATTTAGTACTTCCAACTTCTGTTTGGCCCGGTCCTTTTGGCATAAAGCCAACGCAGGTTATGCCTCGCCTACTAGCCTCTTGATTGAATTTTTGATCTCCGATTAAAGTGCATACTTCTTTACAAGTGCTCACTGTAATTCCCATTCCCTTGGCAATCTTTCTTGCAGAGAATAGCTCAGCTTTGAGATGTTCAGGGTTTGCATAAAACCTTGTTACTTTCTTTCCTCCAGGAAGCGTCCATTCGATATTATGACGTTCATTATAGAACTCTCTAAGGGATTCGCCGAAAAAGCCCACTAAACGATCTAAGCATGCATCTGAGAGCTTTAGAAGCTGAAGAGAAAGATGTCCAATTCCCACTGCCTTAAACATTCTCATTACATTCATTGGATAATCTGAGTCATGCATAGGCATAAACGGAGCCACAATTCCAGTAGTAGCTATTCCATTTGCAATTGCCCATTTAGCCAATTCCATGCGCTGTTCATTAGATGCTGCGTTAGGCTCAAGTACAGGAACAAGATCATTAGGTAAACCCATTGAAATTATCAAATGGCCCAAGTGCTTAGAATCAACAAGCAAATCGCGCACATCCCTAGAAGGCATACCTGCCTTTGTAAGGATGTAGAATGGAATTTGATGCTTAAGGAATACTTCCAAAACCTTTTGTGTAACCTCGGTCTCTATTAATGAGGGTGAGAAAGCATCGCTTTTTGGAGTAAAATTGAACACTGGTTTTGAATTGGGCTTTTCATTTAGATGTTCACGTATAAATCCTTCCATATATTCTGGATAATCAACAAAAACATTTACAGGTGTATGCGAAGGTCTTTTTTCCTGTGCATACATTGAACAATAAACACAAGCCAAATCACAGCCTATTGTTGGGTTTGCCTCAAACGCCTTGAAACAATTAGGTGTTTGCCTGAATGGATTGATTTCCTCTCTTCCAACTGCTCCCCTTACGATAATTGGTTTAACTAGTTGTCTTGGACTATTTCTAATACTTGGAGATGTTTTAGACATAAATTCACCTTATGCAAGTCCTTCTTTCAAAGGTTCTTGGTAGATAGGAACCGATTGTAATCTAATTAATTGCTCCTCGACACGCCCCCTGCATTTAGAGGTTGCTGGAACAATAGGTATGCGGGCTTCTGCTGTACTTAGCCCTAGTATTTCAGTAGCTACTTTTACGGCAGTTGGATTTGGCTCAGAAAACAATACTGCAACCAAATCAACAAGATGGAAGAATGTTTCTCTTGCAGCTTCTAAATTATGAGCATTAACATCTTGATAAACTTTTAGGAAAAGGTCTGGGCGCACATGTGCTGGCGCTGCAATTGCACCAGCTGCTCCTGCGCACATAAATGAAAAGAATTGATTATCATTGCCGCCTAAAACAGAAAAGGGTTGTATTGCACCTTGTACTATTTTAATAAATTGAATAATATTATCATTTGATTCCTTTATCCCCACAATATTTGGTACTTGGCTGAGTTCTATGGTTGCATCGCAACCGATATTTACTCCAGTTCTAGGTGGATTATTGTAAAGAATAAAAGGAAAATTAGGAACTGCATGCGCAAGAGCTTTGAAAAATGCCACAGTACCAGGTATAGTTGGATTTAAAGTTGGCGGCACAATAGATAATGCTCCAACAGCACCGATTCTCTGAGATTGTTTAGCAAGATGAATTGCTCTTTCAAGATTTTTTTCCCCACATCCTGCGATCACTGGAACTCGTCCATGCACTCGCATCAAAACTCTTCTTAAAATAGCTCCGTTTTCCCTAGCAGATAAAGAAAATGCTTCCCCTGTAGAACCACAAGTAACAAAACCGCTTATTTTATGTGCAAGGTAGTAGTCTACCATTCTGTCGATTGCTTTGAAATCAATTTTTCCATCTCTAAACGGACTGATAATGGGAAGAAATATTCCTTTGAATTCAGGTCGTGTTTGGAGGCGTGCAGCCATAAAATCATCTCTACATATTATCTAGATTTTTAGTAAAATTGAATATGTAAATTATCCTATTTAAATGTTTCTTTTTTTGGATTTTTCAGTTTAATACTTAAATAACTACGAAGAAACAAAATTATTGAATAAAATTTTGAAGATTTGATACACCTGAATCAGTAATTGTTAAGCTGATAACATAACAAATAATAAACCCCTTCTTTTAATTTATATTTGGTGAGATAATGTCTTCTGAAATGCGATTTAAAGGAATTTATTTACCGTTGATTACTCCTTTTAAGGATGATGAGAAAAAATCTGTGGATGAGGAAACGTTAAGGAAATTAGTAAACTATTACATAGAAAATGGAATTGATGGGCTTGTTCCTTGCGGAACTACTGGAGAAGCGCCCACTTTGAATGATGATGAGCATAAGAGAGTAATAGAAGTGGTTGTTGAAGAAACCAAGAAAAGGGTTCCAGTTATTGCTGGCGCTGGTTCTAACAATACACCTCATGCGATTGAGCTAACAAAATTTGCAGCAGATATAGGTGCCGATGCAACTTTACAAGCTTCACCATATTATAATCGGCCAAGCCAGGATGGTATTTTTGCACATTATAAAGAAATTGCAAATGCCACTGATTTACCTATAATTATTTACAATATTCCTGCGCGAACTGGAAGAAATATTGAGCCAAAAACAATAGTGAAATTATGGAAAGAGGTTCCAACTATTCTTGGATTAAAAGATGCATGTTGTGACAATTCCCAGCTTGAACAAATACTTATGGCTACTCGAGGTGCTGAGAAACCATTTTCTGTACTTGCAGGAGAGGATATCAATACCTATGCAACTCTTACTTTAGGAGGACATGGTGCGATTTCAGCAATATGCCACGTGGTTGCAAAAGAGTATAGAGAAATGTGCAAACTAATGCTTGAGAGAAAGGAATCAGAATATCATCTTAAGGCTTTGGATATCCACTATAAACACATGGAGATTGGGAAAAAGCTGTTTTTAGAACCTAATCCTGCACCTGTGAAAGCAGCATTGCATATGCTTGGCCTGATTCCTAGC
>JAHJBR010000129.1 GCA_018813445.1 Microcaldota archaeon
AGAACCTTAGTTACTTCAATATATGATCCAAACGCCCCACCAAGTGATAAAGTACTTGTAATGCCATTATACGTTACTGAACCAAGCAAAGCAGAGGTATATGTTTATAGCATGGGCAGTCCAAAACAGGCCAATTTAGATATAATCCAGCCGACTAAAGACTTTATCAATACCACTACTTCGCCTCAAGGACGCTACGACACCGTGCTTAGAAACGTTGGAAAATATTTCTTTGTAGTTTCTGCTCCAAATGTAAAGAGCCTTTCTGCAAGAGTAGATCTTAATGCGCTTCAAACAGCCAAACCATTATACGAGGAACCGGCATTCTTACTCCTATTATTACTAATCATTTTCGCGTTTGTTATGGGCTATTACTCAAGGGATAGGATAATCGCATTGTTTACTGGCAGACTCTCAGTTAAGATGAAACTCGAAAAACCAATCGTAAATGCAGGAGAAGAAGTTTCTATAACTCTCCTAGATCACCTAGGAAGACCAGCTAGTAACAAAGTAATTTCCATACTTAATGAAAAAGGTGAATCAGTAGAGCTTAGAACTGATGAAAAGGGCAGAATAATCTTTATCCCATCAGAACCAGGGTTATACCTCCTCTCATCAGAAACCCTACTCATCTCAAACGGCAAGATTGAAGTTAAGTAGTTTACAGATACCGCTAACTTGCCGTTTATTTATTATTCTTTACGAGTAATATAGTATAGTAATTACAATATATCTAGAAAATGCAAATAAGGTGTTTACAATGAATATTAAGCAATTAGGCGAAGCAGTATGGGAAATCGAAAAAGAAGGGGAAATGAATGTTTCTGCCCTTATTTTCGGCACAAAACCAGTAATGGAAAAAATGAAGACTGATAGAACTCTCCTCCAACTAAAGAATGCAGCTTCATTGGAAGGGATAGTTAACCACGCAATGGTAATGCCTGATGGACACGAAGGTTATGGATTTCCAATTGGAGGAGTTGCAGCATTCGATGCTGAAAATGGAATAATTTCTCCTGGTGGAATCGGATACGATATCAATTGCGGAGTTCGCCTAATAACCACCGGAATGACTGTTGATCAAGTAAAACCGAAAATAAAACAGTTTGCAGATAAGTTATTTGTGAATGTCCCATCTGGAGTTGGGAGCAAAGGCAAACTTCGTTTACAACATGATGAATTAGATAAAGTAGCGCGTGAAGGAGTGGAATGGGCAGTGGAAAACGGCTTTGGTTGGAAAGAAGACCTTGAGCGCACAGAAGAATATGGAAAAATGGAAGGTGCAGATCCATCCAAAGTAACTCCAACCGCAAAAGCAAGAGGCAAATCTCAGCTCGGTACTTTAGGTGCAGGTAACCATTTCTTAGAAATTCAAAAAGTGGAAAAAATAATGGATGAAAGAACTGCCAAAGCATTTGGTCTTGTAGAAAACGAAGTAGTAATAATGGTTCATTGCGGTTCTCGTGGTTATGGACACCAGATATGCACGGATCATTTAGGAACCTTACTTAGTCTTGCAAACAGAATGAATCTAAAGCTTTTAGATAAAGAATTGGTTTATGCGCCTTTGCATACAAAGGAAGCCCAGGATTATCTTGCAGCTATGAAATGCGCAGTAAATTTCGCTTTTGCAAACAGACAGATAATAATGCATTGGGTTAGGGAAACTTTTGATGAGATTTATGGAAAAGGAAATTCTGACAACATGCATCTTGTTTATGATGTTGCTCACAATATTGCAAAAGTAGAAGAGCATGAAGTGGAAGGAAAAAGAACAAAACTCATGGTTCATAGAAAAGGAGCTACGCGTGCATTCCCTGCAGGTCGCCCAGAACTTCCTCCTATATACAGAAGCACAGGACAACCTGTAATAATTCCAGGTTCAATGGGAACCGCAAGCTATGTACTCGTTGGAAATGAAAAGGGAAAAATAAGTTGGCATTCTACTTGCCATGGTTCAGGAAGAGTGATGAGCCGCGGACAGGCAATAAGAACCCATGATCCTAATAAAATAGTGAAAGATCTTGCTGAACAACAAGGAATATACATACGCGCAACAGACAAAAAAGTAATTTCAGAAGAAGCTCCTGATGCATACAAGAATGTTGATGATGTGGTTCAGAGCGTTGCACTTGCAGGAATCAGCAACATAGTTGCAAAAGTAAAACCAATGGCAGTTGTAAAAGGCTAATTATTTTTTTGGTTTTGTTAGCTCTTCATATGCATTATGTATTATTTTTGATATCTCAGTAAGTTCATGTATTAACTGTTTATCTCCTTTTCCATGCAAATCTGGAGAAAACATTTTAGATAATCTTCTATGTTCTAATTTTAGTTTTTCCGGATCTTTACAATTTATATGTCCAAAAACAGCTCGAAAAGTACTTGAACCCACTATTCTTTTAACTAAATCAACGTCAAAGCCAGCTTTTTCCAATATCCAAACATTAACCTCAATTTTCAGAAGTTTATTTGTTTTAATTTTTTCAGCCTTTGATAGTTCTTCATTTACAGTTTCTACCAATGCCCTTAACTTCGTTCGTACAGGTTCATCTAGTTTTTCAACATATGAAAAAGCTGTTTTAATTGTGAGTTTAGCACTTGCAAATGATTTTGTAGTTATAAGGCCACGAACCTTAGAGCATAATCCCTGAATAAGCTCAGAATACAATTCATCCTTCAATTCGGGTAAATATTTCAAAGCTTTACTAATTTCATGCTCAACAGCATAGTAACCTTTACTAATATTAGTTCTGGCTTTTTCAGCGTGTTCCTCTCCCAATCTCTGTGCTTTCTTATTTCGTGCTTGCCCATATAAACGATGTAATTCTTCTTCAAGCTCAGGACAAAACCTCACCGCTTGCTTTATAGCATATTTTGAATCCTCCAATTGACCATTACTCATTAATTCCTTTGCTCGATCTACCCAAGCTAATCCAATAAATGCATGTAATTCATCTTTTAATTCAGGATCAATTTTTATTGCTTGTTGAATTTCACTAGTAGCTAGA
>JAHJBR010000012.1 GCA_018813445.1 Microcaldota archaeon
ATTAGCCACTCCTTCTGGATTGTTTTTTGGAATAGTATTCAATTCAAGAAGCCTTCTTTCTTCATTCTTAAGCGAATCATTTATTTTCTGCATCTCCTCAAGCTTTGCATGCAGCTCTTTTTCCTTTATTTCAAGCTGTGCAATTGTATCTTGCTTCCTTACTTGGAGCAATGATTCAAATTCCTCTGCAGAGCGCTTAAACAATGCTGCAAACTTCTCAGCAACAGTTTTGCCATCATAGTGCAAAAGCGGCATGTTCCTTGTATGAATCTGTAATATTTGCCTTCTTCCAGCCTGATCAGGAACACCGATTTCAATTTCCCTATCAAATCTTCCTGGCCTTCTCAATGCCTCGTCTATCGAATCTGGGCGATTGGTTGCACCTATAACTATTACCTGTCCTCTTGATTTCAATCCATCTAAAAGAGTAAGCAATTGGGAGACCATTCTTCTTTCCACTTCACCTGTTACCTCTCCTCTTTTAGGTGCAATTGCATCTATCTCATCTATGAATATTATCGAAGGTGATTTCTCTTCTGCTTCCTTGAACAGCTTCCTTAATTTCTCTTCGCTTTCTCCCACATATTTGGAAACCACTTCTGGCCCACCAATATGGAAAAAATTAGCATCACTTTCATTTGCAACTGCTTTAGCTAAAAGAGTTTTTCCTGTTCCTGGAGCCCCGTAAAGAAGAACCCCTCTTGGTGGCTCAATTCCTAATCTTTCAAATAGTTCAGGATGACTTAAAGGAAGCTGGATCATTTCCCTTATTTTTTGTACTGTGCTCTGCATCCCTCCTATATCATCATAAGTAACTGTTGGTATGTTTTCAAGGTCTTTTGCAGGCTCATTGTTCACTTTCACTTCTGTATTTTCCCCAACAACCACTGCTGCCTGCGGAACCACTTGCGAAACAACCAAAGGAATAGCAGTTCCAAAAACCCCTAATGGAAGTATATTTCCTTTCAACATTCCTTTTCCAATAAGCTTTCTTTTCACATACTGATCAAATCCTGAACTAACTCTTATTGTATCTTTCGCAGGGGCAAGAATCACTTTTTTTGCTTTTTTTACTTCTGCTTTTTCCACTCGCAATCTGTCCCCAAGACCAATGCCTGAATTCTGCCTTAATATTCCATCCATCCGGATCATTTCCATTCCTTCGTCTTCAGGCCTTGCCTGCCATACAATTGCAACCGTGGACTTTTTTCCAGAAAGTTTTACAAAATCCCCGGTGGATAATCCTAACTCTCTCTTGGCTTTTGAATCCAATCTCACGATCCCTCTTCCGATATCGTTTTGCAAGGCCTCCACAACCCTTAAAGAAATATTTTTTGTTTCCATTTCATTCACCCATTCACAAACCCAATTATCTGAATAATCCCTCGTCTATTTCCTTTGCGATTTTCCTCAACAGCAACATCCTTCTCAATACATCTGCCTGCATCTCATCTATGGTGCGCTCAAGATTCCCTCCACGCAGCAAATACTCCCTGCCTCTCTTTATTACTATTCCTGAATCCAAAAACGAATTCATATGATAAACAACTGCGGCTTGGGTAACATTCAAATCCCGAGTAAGGTCTATTGTTTTAATTCCTTTTCCTTGCCTGCTTGCATCCAAAAGATGAAGGAATATCTCAAACGCCAACCGATTCTTCTTTGGATTTATATCCAAACAGCGGCATAGCCATTTTATTTCCTCATCTATTCTTTCGTCGGTAGGAGCAGTAAGCTCGATTATTGTGACTTTCCTTACTCTTCGCATAATTTGATTTAGAAGCATATATTTAAAAAGATTTGTTAAAATAATAAACTAATGATTAAAAATTGATTAGAGACGGTGCTCAAATGGATAGAAAAAAAATAACTCATGAGGATAAAAAAGAAATCCCGCACAAGGAGAATAAGGAAATAGAAACAGAAGTTCTTAAGGAAATAGCATATGATGAACCTCTTGAATTGAAAGAGGAAAGCAGAAAAAACCTTGAATCAGACCTCATAAGGTTGCAGGCTGAATTCGAGAATTTCAGGAAAAGATGCGAAAAGGAAATGAAGGAAAGCAATGAAAAGGGAAAGATGCAGTTTGCTTCTTCTCTTCTTTCTTTTATGGATGAATTTGAAAATGCATTAATACATCTCAAGGGGGAGGATCTTAAAGGAATGCAAATGCTATTTGGAAATTTTAGAAAGATAATGAATGAAACAGGAGTAAGAGAAATGGAATGCATTGGGGAAAAATTGGATCCATATCAGCATGATGTTCTGATGCAGGAGGAAAGCGAAAAACCTGCAGGAACTATAGTAAAAGTTCTAAGAAAAGGATATTACTTCAAGGATAAGGTTCTGAGGCACGCGCAAGTTGCAATAGCTAAGGAAAAAAATAATACTAAAAAAGGTGAATAATATGGCAAACGAAAAGATATTAGGAATAGATTTAGGGACAAGTAACAGTGCTGCAGCAGTTCTGGAAGGAGGAAGACCAGTAATAATTCCAAGCGCAGAAGGCGCTTCGCAATATGGAAAAGCATTTCCAAGCTTTGTATCCATTAATGCTGATGGAACAAGATTAGTAGGGGAACCAGCCAAAAGAAATATGGTTGCGAATCCTGCAGGGACAATCTCTGCATTCAAAAGAAACATGGGAACTGCCCATACCTATGAGATTTACGGGAAAAAATACAGACCGCAAGAATTATCCGCAATGCTTCTTCAGAAAATAAAGACTGATGCAGAAGCATTCCTTGGCCAACCAGTGAAAAAAGCAGTAATCACGGTTCCTGCATATTTCAACGACAACCAAAGGCAGGCAACCAAAGACGCAGGAGAAATCGCAGGCTTGGAAGTAGTAAGATTAGTAAATGAACCAACTGCAGCATGCCTTGCCTATGGCTTGGACAAAGCAGAGCAGGAAATGAAAATCCTTGTGTTTGATTTAGGGGGAGGAACATTGGATGTAACTATAATGGAGTTCGGAGGAAAAGTATTCGAAGTGAAAAGCACGAGCGGAGACACCCAGTTAGGGGGAACAGACATGGACCTTGTACTAGTGGATTATCTTGCAGATCAATTCACAAAGGAAAGCGGAATAGATGTGCGCAAGGATGCACAGGCAATGCAAAGATTGCGGGAAGCAGCTGAAAAAGCAAAAATAGAGCTTTCTACTG
>JAHJBR010000130.1 GCA_018813445.1 Microcaldota archaeon
AAGAAAATAACATTCAAACTGTTTTTCATCTAAAAAAGAAAGGTGTGGGTGAGAAAGTAAGAACAGCTGCAGAACACGCATCTGAATCATTGGGAATGAAACGTGTAAGGAATTTAGAGGAACACGTCTCTTCAAATGCAATTAATGAATTATCTATAATAGCATCCGATATTGATTATCCAGATTCCGTAAGAACTGAAGCATTAGCAGCAATCAGAAGATTAGATCAGCGCATAAAAGAAGAACAAACACCCAATGTTAGAAAATTGATAGAGATAGTTAGAACTGCAGAATCCTTTGAAACTCGAGCAGCGGCCTTGCAAAAAATTGCAGACATGCCTAATAAATGTCAATATTCTAACCTATCTTCTCCAGATGCAGAACTGCTCAATAAAATCGCAAAAACACAAGGAACGCCCATAAAATACAGGATCAATGCTGCCCAAATTATTATCAGCCTTTATGAGCGCCGAGGAGAATTATACAGACTGCGAGAAATGCATTATAATGAAGAATATCCAAAAAAAACCAGGGATCAGGCCAAAGAAGCGATTGAAAGAATGCAATTTTCCCAAATAGAATCACACGACAAGAAAAATGCGCTCAGCGAACTTTTAAGACTCGCTGAAGCTGGTTTTACTGATGCAGTTAAGGAAAAAGCCGGACTAAGTCTAGTTGAAATCCATACAAAGAAAGAGGATGTAAAAAGATTGGATGCATTGATTTCAAATCCATCATGTATGCCATCTGTGGTTGAAGCAGCCAAAGTTGCAAAATCCAGAATTGTTTCAGCTCTTGAGATAAGATTCCATGCAGGAAGAGCAAGAAGAGATGGTGAATTCCAAAAATGGCTTCCTCCAAAAGATAGAACTATTCTAGCTGGAGGTGGAGCACACCAGAGATTCAGAAAACCAACTTTAGTAAAACTGTAATCCAAACACCTTAACAAATTTAAATTGTTAGTTATATTGTACTATTATGGATACTTTCGCTAAAACTGATTTAGGCACAGTATTAGATAGATCTAAAGACATTAGTGATAGGTTAGCTGCGCTTGATTGTTTAATTAAGAACGGCATGCTAAAAGAAGTTATTTCTTTAGCTACTAATCCAGATTTACATCCTGAACTCAAATCAGTTGCGTGTCAAAGTTTAGACAAAACAAGAATCAATTTGATTGCAGTTTGTGTTAGAGAAGGAAAGCCAAATACTTTACGCGAAATGGCTACTCATAGTTTTTTATCTGATGAAATAAAAATTGCGGCACGTGAAGCTATCGAACCTGCAACTATAGTTCATATTACAAAACGCGCAGAATTAGGGAAATACAATGAAATTGCCGACTACGCTACTTCTCAGCAATTTTCTACTAATATTCAAAAAGCTGCACAAAACTTATTAGAATCAACAGCTATAAAAGCACTGGAAGATTTAGAAAGTTCAGTTCAATATTTTTATAAGAGAGAGTATAAAACTGCATTTGCAATTTTAGAAAACTCACAATTAAGTGTAGATACTAGAAAAAAAGCCCAAGGAATAATCGAATTAGCTATACCTCATTCTATTGCTTCACGCGATTGGATAACTGTATTTTTACTTCAAAAAGCCGATAGTTTAGATGTGCCCGAAGTGCTAAGAAATATTATAAAATCCAGATTTACAAAAGATTTTTTACTTGATTTGATTACAAAACTTTCCAAAGAAAGATGTAAAGATGATCTTCATGAAATAGTAAAAATTCAATGGCTGCCTGAAATTATTAGATCAGCTGCTCAGAAAGCTTTAGATGCAATATTTTCCAAACAAGAAGCAGAAAAAAAAGAACGACAAAAGGACCGATTTCAAGAACTTCTTGATATTTCAACTAATTCAGAAAAAAGTGAAGAAGATAGGGAAAATGCCGGTTTAGATCTTATTCAATATGTCCTTTCCAACAAAAACAAGTATGTTTTTTACCATGTAGATCGCAGACTGCTTGAGGTTCTTGCAAATCCAGATGTGCCATTAATTATTCGTGAGATGTTAGCAAGTGAAATTTTAGCCGAACCAAAATTCAAATCAAATTTTTGGGGTGTAGTCGAATTATTTAAAATTCAAACTCTTCCAGAAACTATTAAACAAGAAGTTCAGACAAATCTTGAATTATTAGCTCCAGCACACATCCAAAAACTTGTGGAAAAAACTGATACACGTTCAATTTTAAATATGAGTCGGAATCCTGATTTGCCCGAGTTTATCAGACACTCAGCGCAGCAAGCACTAGAACAGGCAGCATTAAATCTTGTTGATTTTTGCGCTAAAAAAGGACATGTAAAACGTTTAGTAAAACTTTCTAAAGATGAAACTCTTCCAGAATCTGCAAGGAGAGCTGCAAGTGAAGCCCTTAAACCCATGGCCATTAGAAACAAAAAACCAGGTTCTCCATCTCCTGCAAACAGAAGAGACGGTGAATTCCAGAAATGGACTCATCCAAAAGATAGAATCATTCTATGTGGGGGAGGAGCACATAATCGATTCAGAGCACCTGCTAAAATAAAGCTATAAAGAGTTATTCAGAATATTTTTTATGAAGCTTTCAGCAGAACAAAAATCCAAGCTTGCAAACCTTACTGAATTCCAGCGTTCAGTTTTATTCGCATGCATGAAAATTAAAAAAGGAAAAACTGTTTCCTATTCTAAAATTGCCAAAATGATTGGAAAACCAAAAGCAGTAAGGGCAGTTGGAAATGCATTGTCAAAAAATCCGTTGGCGCCTTTAATCCCATGCCATCGCGTAATTAGGAAAGATGGCTCACTTGGAGGATACAGTGCAAAAGGAGGAAGAAAGAAAAAGCAAATTCTATTGAAAAATGAAACTAAGAAGAAATGAATGCTTCCAAGAGAGCAGTGTAAATATTGAACGCATAATTCATAACAGCATCAATTGTTTTTTGAAATGTTTTTGCATTAGCTACTTTACTTAATATTGGGTGCTCAGTAATATCATCAAGCGTTTTACAATCCCGTGCATAATCTATGAATTGCCTTACTGCCAGATATTCAGGAACATCCAATGCACCTAAACTACAAGGAGCAAAATTGAATTCCGGAACTTGCTCAATCAAAGCTCCAATATCCAATCTAGTTATCTTATTTCCATTATGAAAAATTAAAGGAACAATATCCTGGGGCAGAATTCCACCTTCTCTTAAAACATAACCTGGAAGTGCCGGAAAGCAAGGAATAGCATCACAATCAATTGTAAGTGCTGCTCCATCTCCATTGGAAGAAATCAATGCATTCTTTGCGTCTAATAAAAATAATGAAAAATCAGTTTGCGCATTTGAAGTCAATATTTTGACACCATTATTGCGCGTAAATCGCATATGGCTTGCAGGAGAGATATATGGTGCATCCACAGTATCTGAATGGCCATCCACATTGATTTTTAGTCTGATTCGATTTTCAGTAAAGAAGTATGATTCATGGTGTGATTCTCCATTTCCCCAGATAAATGCTGCACGGCCTTTAACTTCTCTTAATTGATTTGTACGTGCAAGCTGCCTTTCATGAAGAGGAACAAATTCGCATTTCTTGAAAGCAGGCAATCCTTGCACTTTGGAAACAAACATGCGATTGCTCTGCACTGGAGAATAATGGATTTTCATTTATTCACCAACTGAATCTAGAAAACTTTCAAGCAGCAGGCAGTATGTATTGAATGCATATGCAATCACGGATCCAGCTCTTCCATCCGGAAACCCAGAAGCAAAATTCTCACTATTTTCAAATGCAGGCTTTTCAGGCCAGCCTGGTTTTTTAGGAAGCATTTTTGAGTTAATTTCTCCGTAAAATCCTCCAAAGTCCAGTCTATTCAAGCCTAGGCCCAACTCAGAAATCAATGCTGCAATATCCGCAGCTAACAATCCATTTCCATTGAGGATCCATCCAGGATATGAAGGAAAGCATTTCAAAACATCGCAATCAACAGTGAGCATCACTTCTCCAGGCCCGAATCTTTTTGCAGTACTCATTGCGTCAAAAAGAAGCATTCTATAATTATATGGTGGGGTATTTCCGTTTGCAACCACTGTTTCTATTTTCCGCTCTGCAACAAGGCCCATATGATTGTCATAGCACACGTCTGCCCATCTTCCAAGAATCGCTTCGAATAATCTTACTTTTCCTTGGTCTAGGAGCCTTTTTGCACGTGCCCTTTTTACCAAATCATTCACATTATTTGCAGTGGAAATATCAGGGATTTCCAATCCTTCTGCCTTGCCATCCATATCCTTATGCATGTCCATGTTTATTTTTGCCCTTAACCTAAGTGGAGTAAAAAAATAGCTTAGAAAATGCTCAAACCCGTTTCCCCAGATAAGCACAGCTTTTCTATCAGATATGTTGGAAATCGCATGAACCCTATCCTTTAGGTTTTCCGGAAGCATTTGAAACTGACATCTTCTGAATACCCTGAGCTGGCTCATCCGATGCATTATTGCATGATTGGTATTGGTTGGTGAATAGAAAATACGCATAATTTATTTTCATATGAAAGGTTTTAAAATATGGTTCTATATGTATTATAAATTCTTTCCAACAAATTAAAATCATGTTTAAACTCAGACACATTAAGCCATCTAAAAAACCGGAAACTGAAAAAACCAGGCAATTTCCATTAATCATACCTTTAGTGGCAGGAATGGCTGTTTTGACACTGGCATCCTGTTCAACAGTCAAAGTGGCTCAACCCACATCAATCACTCCTGAAAAAAGAATATCTCAGGCATTGGAACAACTAAAAAAAGCTGAAATCAATCTGTACCAGCAGTACCTAACTATTTTAGACCAGGCCGATGTTTCCAAAAACCTTGATGATATTTCTATATCTGTATTGGCAGCACTGCTTTTGGACAATGATTATGGAGTAAGGATGAAATCGCTTGATAAAATAATGGCATTGGCCAACAAGGGTCAGAGCATACTTGCTGGATATGATAGTATCATTAAGGCTGCAAGCGACCCGGAATACTCGCCAGAAGTAGAACTTTTGCTTCCTAATCTGGAACAAGATTTAGCAGAGTCTATAGAATCAGGAATCGGCTGTCCGAGCTGTGCGACTCTTAAGCTCAAGAATATTCGTCTTCTTAGGCTTTCTGCAGTATCAAATCGCTTAGAAGA
>JAHJBR010000131.1 GCA_018813445.1 Microcaldota archaeon
ACCTCCATATTTGCTGATACAAAAATGATTATTGAAAAAACTCCTATCAGAAAGAGAATACCCCCAAAAGCGTTGAGGGTTGCTGTAACCTTATCAAATAATCCACCTGGGCGTTCACTTTGAATGGTTCCGCTGTCGACTTGGTTTATAGCTTTGCGAAGAGCTATGTTGCTAAAATAGAAGGAAAATAAAATTGATGTTATACTAATCCCCCATGATATCCAAGCTGTGAGCAACCATCCTGGGCAAACGACTTGAGAATCACCTATGAATTTTGATATAAATGCAAATGAAATACCTAAAGCCCCGCCTGATAATGACAAAACTGCTTTATCATATGATCTTTGTGACTCTTGCTTCAAAGTTTCAAGCGTACGCCTATATTTTAGGTTATTAATATCTTTCATTTCACTCAATAGCGGCTCTGCGGCGCCGGATTCCGGATCTCACGCCGATACTTTTTTGTCTGAATCCGGAAATTCCGAAGGCATGCGTGGCCGGGGACCACCCCTTTAAAAAGGACCGCATCCCCATCCTCCGCTTTCTTTTTATAAGAAATTTATAATTTTATGTACCGAAAGTTCCTTGGCTTGGTTGTCGTTAGGCGTACTGGAAGTACGCATATTTCTAATTTGCTGCAGATGCCATTCTTTCAACTTTTCCCCGTGAATTTCGTGTGCAAGACTTGTGACGTATACCTCAGTTGGTACCCAGCCTTTATGCTCTATTAATTTCCCGTCATGTAAAGCAAAGATAAACGGAAGAGGCCTATCTTTGATTAGCTTGCGCCGCCTTAAGCTTTCAAGGCATTCACAAGCTTTTTCAGAAAGACCAGCTCCAATCAAAATGTGGTGGTATTTTTTTAAATATTCTTTTGCCTCGGGTGTAATTACATTAAATATGCTATCATCAAGCCTTCCTCGCGGGAATTTCCCATGTGGTGATGATGCCACAAAATTAGGAGGGACTCTTCGGAAAATATTTTGATCACCAGAAAACTCACCTATCGCTAATGCACTTATTTCAAGAGAACCATGAAAATCTATTATACATAGAAGGGTAAATTCATCCTCAGAAAGAGGGCCCTCGGGTGGTAGTGGGGCAAGAAGCTCAGGCTCGTAGATCCATAACCTATTTACTGCAATGACCGGTACTCCATCAACCTCTGACTCTTTGGCAAAACAGGCGAGGATATAATCAACTTTATTAGGATCATGCCCATGATATTTAAAATTTATTGCGAAAAGCTCTGCCTCGATTTTAGCGCATTCCCCATTTTCCATTTTCACGACATAATCTGGACAAACCTCTTGGGATAGTATAATCTCCTTTATTCCAAATCTCCTATAATTCTTTTCAAACCATTCTCTAAATTCACCTTCTGTTTCGAAAATAACTGCTTCTTTCATTATCTAAACTTTCTTGGAGTAGATGTGGCCGGGGAACACCCCTTAAACAAGGGCCGCATCCCCGCTTTCCCCGATTCTGTCAAGAATGAAGCCCTGACCCTCTTGTTTCACTATTCAAGATACGCAATATGAGCTTTTGCTGGATCGCCGTGTTCCCACCTAACAAAAACCGTTCGCGGCGGAGGGGAACCGGGCGGTACTGCCTTAAGCACAACTAGCATTGTATAAGAAGTAAGCGGCAACAAAAACCAATCCAAAGCATCTACGAAACATTGTTCAACACTTGTGGCAGTTGTATTTACCATTCCGGAAGGCACTCCAAAAAATCCTGGCTTATCTTTTTCCAGTTTCCTACCTATAATACCTAACTCGAAATATAACATATCGAATTTCAAAGCTGTAATATCAATTTGAGTATCCCTTGTAGGATCAAATGGCTTGGTAAAGTTGGGAAATCGCTCAAAGGCAGCAGGTAAAATAATTCCGAAATTACGCCACTCAAATGGAGTTTGCATCTTCGGCTGTATAATCATCCCCCAATGAGCAGATTTTTTCGTTTTTGTACTTGGTGAAGTTATTACATGATATCCGGCAGCATGGAGTGAAAAATGGTCAACGGTTTCTGAAATAATTGTCGCATCGGCATATTTGTAGTATCTATCGCCCGATTCAATTACATGGCACGTTTCCCCGAATAAAAGAGATCTAGGCCTACCATCGAGGGCGCCAAAACTGTAAAGAATATCACCATTGAACAGCTCCTTAAACTTAAAGAGAAACTTGCAGGCATTCCTTGTTTTGACTAATATGCGTAAACTTTTCGTCTTCATTTCATCACATAGTCAAGCCTTTGTGGGCTATCTTCCCCCCGGATGTCCCCCTTTATTTAAAATCCGCTACTAAAACCACACAACGG